>DATAHD010000121.1:0-14613 GCA_036263395.1 Rhizomicrobium sp.
GCCTTCGGCGGCGAGTTCGTCCATGTCGATGTAGGCGGCGTAGAACTTGCGGGTGCGCTCGGTGATGATGCCGGCGGTCAGCAAGGTCTTGATCAGTACACGGAACACATTGGTTTCGCCGCGAAAACGGGTCTTCGGGTCCTTGGCGGCGCGGCGGGTGAGGATGTCGGCCATCACCTTTTCCGGATCGAGGCCGAAGCGGCCGTAAATCGCCTCCTGCTGCACCGGCGAGCCCTGGTTGAAGAGCATGCTCTGGGCGCAGTGGGCGGCCCAGTCTTCGACGATGTTGCGCTCGGACTCCGTGAGCTTGGGAATGGTACGGTCGGCCCAGATCTTTCCGAACTTGTGGTGGAAGGCCTCATCCGTCATCACCAGCTGGAACAGTTTGCGGGCCAGCGGGTCGCGGTTGTATTTGAAGCCGTTGGCAAAGGCGCCCATGGCGAGGCCTTCGACGATCATCTGCATGCCGACGATCTTCTTGTAGACGGTCGGGCTTTCGATGATCTCCACCAGCAGCTGTTTCAGCGCCGCGCCGCATTCGACCGGGCGGCCCCAGCGCGACTTGATGTATTTCGCGAAGGCGGTGACGTGACGGGCTTCCTCGCGTGTCTGGTTGGCGGCGTATTCCTGCGCGCCCTGATCCTTCAGCACGAGGCAGAGTGAAGCCGACAGGTTCAGCGCGCCTTGTTCGCCGTGCAGGATGGAGGAGAAATTCCACAGCTGCATGTTGTTGACGAAGGCGATGCGGGCGTCGCGATCCTTCAGCGTCTCGGCGATGTAGGGGAGGCGGAAGAGCGGTTGGATGTCGAGGTCGATCATCGGCTCTTTGGCCATGTCGAACGGCGTGTCGAAGTCGATGTACTTCTTATCGAGCGGATCCCAGAAGTGGTCGTGGGTGGCGGAGATGATCTTGTCGAAGGCCGGCGAGCGCTGTTCGTAGCGGTCCAGCTCGATCATGGACTCGAAATCGTCGGGCGCGACCGCGCCATACATCGTGTCCTTGGTGATGTTCTCGTCCATCGATTCCTCCCGCGAAGGGCACATTCTGCGCCCCGGATTCGGGTGCGGCAATCGGGAAATGCTGGTTTTGCTTGCGCGGTTCGTGGGACCGCATGAGGGTTGCCGTCGGTGAAAATGAAGGATCGGACATGGCCGGACGGTTGAACGGGAAGGTTGCGCTTATCACGGGCGGGACGAGCGGGATTGGCGAGGCGACGGTTGAGCTGTTCGTCGCCGAGGGCGCGAAGGTGGTGATCGTCGGGCGCAATGCCGAGAAGGGCGAGGCGCAGGCGAAAGCGCTTGGTCCGAATACGCGGTTCTTTCGCGCCGACGTGATGGCGGAGAGTGAGATCGCAGCTTCGGTGAAAGCGGCGACGGATGCGTTCGGGCGGCTCGATATCCTGTTCAACAATGCCGGTGGCAACACGGCGGGTGGGCCGACCGATTTTACCGAAGCCAATTTCGATCATGCGATGAAGCTGCTGCTGTCCAGCACGCTCTACGGCATCAAGCACGCGGCGCCGGTGATGATGAAGAACGGCTGGGGCGCAATCATCAACAACTCGTCGGTGGCGGCGCTGCGGACGCATATGGGCGGCTATCTCTATTCGATCGCGAAGGCCGGCGTGACGCAGGCGACGAAGATGGCAGGGATGGAGTTGGGGCGGCATGGCGTGACCGTGAACTGCATCTCGCCGGGCGGCATCGCGACGCCGATCTTCTTCGGTGGCTCCGCGCGCGCCGATGGCATGGATGACGAGCGGCGTGCGGCGACGATGGCGAAGCTGGAACGCAACCTCGCGAAAGCGACGCCGATCCAGAAGACCGGTGTGCCGATGGATATCGCATACGCGGCGCTGTTCCTCGCGAGCGATGAGGGGCACTACGTGAACTGCCACGATCTGGTGGTCGATGCGGGCATGACCGTGGGTGGGCGGACGAATTATGAGGTGGCGAGTTCGTAGCGGCCCCCACCCGTTTTCGCTGCGCGAAAACGACCTCCCCACAAGGGGGAGGTGAACTAAAGGATCGCCTTGCGGCCGGTCAGCATCAGTTTGTGGAAGCGTTCGCCCATGCGGCGGTAGCCGGCGGTGTTGGGGTGGAGGTCGTCGGGCAGGTCGCCGTGGTCGGGCTCGTTGAAGAGTTCGAGGCCAGAGAGGTAGCGGATGTTCTTATCGCCGGCGTTCACGCGTGCGGCGACGACGCGCTCCAGGATGCTGCGCATCTGCTTCAGCGTGAGGCCGCTGCCTTCGGCGGTGTCTTCGCGTGGCGGTGACCAGATGGGGGAGATCACGACGATCGGTGTCGTCTTGTGCTTCTCGCGGATGATCGAGAGCATGCTGTGCGCGCTGTCGGCGAAGGTGCGGTCCTTGAGCTGGCCCTGGCCGTGCACGTTGATGCCGAGCTTCAGCACGATGGCGTCGGCTTTCTGATCGCGGATGATGCGGGCGGCGAGGCCGGAAAGGATGCAGGAGCCGGCCCAACCCATGTTGGTATGGGCGTAGTCGCCGAGCGAGGCGGCGACGGCGGGCCATGCGCCGGCGGCGGTTTCGGCCTCCATGCAGTGGCTGATCGACGAGCCGTGAAAGACGATGCGCTTGCGGCGATCGGGCCAGGGTTTGACAGTGGCGCCGTCGTCGACGGCCATGTCGACAATGGAAATGGTCGCGGATTGCGGCAGCCAGAGTTCGATGTCCTTGCGGCCCTTCGGCAGATCGTCGAACGCGAGCGTTGCGGTTTCGTCGCCGACGGGGCCGCCTTCGAGCGTGATCATCGCACCGCCATCGGCTTGCTTCTGTGCGAAGGATTTACCGTTGATGAAGAGATGCCACGGGGCAGGGCGGGGATCGCCGCTGAAGGCCGCGACGCGCTGATTGAGTTTGAGGTGCAGCGCGCAGGTGCTCGTCTTCATGCGCAGGCGGACGCCGGATGGCGCGCTCGCGACCCAGCGGGTGAAGGCGTCGTAGAATTCGTGTTCTGCGAAGGGATAGCGCAGCGGCTGGATGCTGCCTTTGCGATGGCGGACGTCGATGTGGCCTTCGAGGAGGCGTTCGACGTCGGTGAGGGGAATGGATTGCATAGTTCAAAATCCGATTGTCATGGCCCGCGACTGCGGGCCACCCAGGTGACGCCACACATCTTCGTTAGAATGTGCGCAGGCACAACCTGTTCAAGCAGAGCAACACAAACTGGGTGGCCCGCAGTTGCGGGCCATGACAGATGTGTTTGCTGGTGAAGAGGGGCCTTAATTCCGCTTCGGAATGACCACGTTCATGCGCTCGTAGCCCTTCACGAAGGTCGAGAACACGCGTTTCGGCGGGGCGGTCACTTCGATCGTCGGGAAGCGCTTCAGGATTTCTTCCCAGATGATCTGGAGCTGCAGCTCGGCCAAACGATTGCCGACGCAGCGGTGAATGCCAAAGCCGAAGGAGATGTGGCGGCGCGGGTTCTCGCGGTCGATGATGTAGGCGTTCGGGTTCTCGATCACCTCGTCGTCGCGGTTGCCCGAGACGTACCACATGGCGACCTTGTCGCCGTCCTTGATCTTCTTGCCCTGGAATTCGAAGTCGCGAAGCGCGGTGCGGCGCATGTAGGCGAGCGGCGTCTGCCAGCGGATCGTCTCCGACACCATCGATGAGATGAGGTTCGGATTGGCGCGCAGCTTGGCGTACTGGTCCGGGTTCTCGTTGAGCGCCAGAACGCTGCCGGTGATCGTGTTGCGCGTCGTGTCGTTGCCGCCGACAGTCAGAAGCACGACGTTGCCGAAGTATTCGCGTGGGGACATGTCCCGCGTCGCTTCACCGTGCGCCAGCATGGAGATGAGGTCGCCCTTCGGCGGCGCATTCACGCGCTCGTTCCACAGGCCCGCGAAGTACGCCATGTACTACTGCAGGATCACCATCTTCTCTTCGAGCGTGTCGACGACACCGTGGCCGGGTATCGCGGTCACAACGTCCGACCAGCGGGTCAGCTTGCGGCGCTCTTCAAACGGAAAGTCGAAGAGGGTGGCGAGCGTCATCGTCGTTAGTTCGATCGAGACCTTGTCGACCCAGTCGAACTCTTCGCCGATCGGCAGGCTGTCGAGAATCTTGCCGGCGCGTTCGCGGATGATCGGGCCAAGAACCTGCAGGTTCATCGGCGAGACCACCGGGTTCACGGTCTTGCGCTGCACGTCGTGCTTGGGCGGATCCATTGCGATGAACATCGGCAGCGGCTCGGCGTCGCCGCGATTGCCGATCAGCGTGATGCCACCCTGGCCGGCTTCCGACGAGAACACCTGATGGTTGGTGTCGATCGCCATGATGTCGTTGTACTTGGTGATCGACCAGTAGTTGCCATAGATCTCCGAATGCGCGAGGTGGACCGGGTCCTCCTTGCGCAGGCGTTCGAAGTACGGCCAGAAGGTGTTCTTCTCGAACAGCTCCGGCTGGGCCGGGTTCACCTGCTCGAGGGGAATGGAGTACGCGTGCTCGCGTGCCTGAGAGAGATCCGTAAGCGCGACGTTCATCACGTACTCCGTTGGACTTTTGTTGGTCGCGCGATCGGTCCCGAACCGCTTCACACTTCGGGGGATCGCGCTCCTGTTAGTGCTGGCTCTCCGGCATCTTGACCACGAGGCCGTCCAGTTCCTTCGTGACCTTGATCTGGCAGGAGAGGCGGCTGTTCGGCTGCACGTCCGGCGCGAAGTCGAGCATGGTCTCTTCCATGTCCGTCTTCGGTGGGATTTTGCTTTCGAACGCCGCATCGACATAGACGTGGCAGGTCGCGCAGGCGCAGGCGCCACCGCAATCCGCATCGATGCCGGGGATGAGATTCTTCACGGCGCCTTCCATCACGGACCAACCTTCCGGAACGTCCGCTTCGTGCTCTTTGCCGTTGTGTTCGACGTATTTGATTTTGGGCATGTACCTGGCTTCCCCGCTGGTGATCTTCGACTTTGGGCGGGTTTCTAACACGTGTCGTTCGGGGCCGCCTCTTTCAAGGCGGCCCCTGAGACAAAATTGCTATTCCGCGGCGATCCGGATCGCGGCGGCGTTGCTGCGGTCCTTGAAGTTGATCTGCTGCAGGTAGGCGATGCCTTCCTCGGCGATGTCGTCGCCGACCATGCGATCGCCCTCGGCCCTCAGCTCGTCCATATCGACGTAGTTGGCATAGAAGCCGCGGGTCCGGTCGGTGATCAGGCCCGACTTCAGCAGGGTCTTGATCAGCACACGGAAGATGTTGGTGGACTCGCGCAGGCGCTGACGCAGACGCTCGTCGCTGCGCAGCACCATCAGGCCCTCGATCACGCGCTGAGGGTCGAGGCCGAAGTCCTGGTACATCTGCGCCTGCTGCTGCGGCGAACCGAGGTTCATCACCAGCGACTGGAAGCAGTGCGCGGCCCAGTCTTCGACCACGTTGCGCTCCTGCTCCGACATGCGCGGGATCGTGCGGTCGGCCCAGATCTTTCCGAACTTGTGATGGAAGGCTTCGTCGGTCATCACGAGCTGGAACAGCTTCTTGGCCAGCGGGTCCTGATTGTACTTGTAGCCGGTGGCGAACGCGCCCATGGCGAGGCCTTCGACCAGCATCTGCATGCCGATGATCTTCTTATAGACCTCCGGCGCGGCGATGATGTCGACGAGAAGCGCTTTCAGCGTCTCGCCGCAGGGACGCGGACGGCCCCAGCGCGACTTGACGTATTTCGCGAACGCCGTGACGTGCCGGGCTTCTTCGCGCGTCTGGTTGGCGGCGTATTCCTGCGCGCCCTGATCCTTCAGAACGTGGCAGAGCGAGGCGGAGAGGTTCAGCGCGCCCTGTTCGCCGTGCAGGATGGAGGAGAAGCTCCAAAGCTGCATTTCATTGGCGAATTTGATCTTCTGGCCGGTCTTCACCAGGTGATCGTGCACATAGGGAATCTGCAGGGCGAAGATCTGATCGTCCGGCATCATCTGGACATTTTCGATATCGAACGGCTCGTCGAAGTCGATGTACTTCTTGTCGAGTGGATCCCAGAAGTGATCGTGCGTGGCGGAGATGATCTTGTCGAAGGCGGTGGAGCGCTTCTCGTAACGATCGAGTTCAATCATCGACTCGAAATCATCCGGTGCGACCGCTTCGTAGATGATGTCCTTCGTGATGTTGCCGTCTGTCATGTTCTCTCTCCCTTAAGTCCTGCAATTATTTGTCGACCAGCGCCTGCAGCATGGGCGCTAGACGTTCGATGAAAGCGGGGCGTTCGCCCTCCGGGACCGGCTCGTCACGGACGAGGCGCTCGACCAGAAGGCCGATGAAGACGGATGCCACGATGCGCGCGCGGGCAGGGGCTTCTTCGCCGCCCAGCCATTCGCGGATCGGACCGAGGAAGCGCTGCTGCACGGCTTCGTTCAGCATCGGTTGCGTCGTCGGCGACGTAGCGGCGCGCAGCAGGAATTGGAACGCACGCGTGCGGTCTTCGCGCTCATGCGGCGAGCCGGCCATCATCGCAGCGATGTCGTGGCCGAAGGTGGCGCGGTCCCACTCGAAAATGCCTTCGGGGCGGATCGAGTGTTTGAGGGCTTCGGCGAAGAGACCTTCCTTGCCACCGAAGTAGCGATTGATCAGCGCTGCATCGACACCCGCTTCCGCAGCGATGTCGCGAAGGTAGGCACCTTCATAGCCGGAGCGGCCGAAATGGATTTTGGCGGCATCGACGATCGCCGCACGCGTCGCTTCGGCGTCGCGCTTGCGGGGTTCGGCGCGCTTACGAGGGCGGTCCAGGGTCGCTTCGTATGTCATCCAGCGATGACAATGGGCGCCTCCGTAACGGAAGTCAACGGTGGATGACTTGAGTTCCCGGCGAGTGCGTACGTGTTTTTGCCTACAACTTTATAACACCTGGGAAAGCCGTTCTTGATGACGGGGCTGTAATTAGGACAGGCAATACCAGCGGAAAAGCGGATCGATGGCCAGTGCACTGCGTCGGACACTTGCACCGAACAACCAACAATGGGTCGGCCGGACGCTTACCCAGGAAGAGGCCAGAGAGGTCGCCGATACGCATTTCCGCTTTCTAAAGCGAAAGCCGGGAGGAGCTCCCGCCATTCTCAATTCAGCGGTCATGGCCGGTCTTGATCTGTCTCATACAATACTGTCGGAGGCGCAAATGTCCGGCGCCGATCTCAAAGGAGCGAGGCTCACAGCGGCGGTCCTCGACCGCTCCAATCTGTTTGCGGCCGATTTGCGAGGATGCGACCTGCGATTTGCCAGCCTCATCGGCGCTGACGTGCGCGGCGCTTCGCTGCGGGGGGCCGACCTCTCTCTTGCGATCCTCGACAACGCAGATTTCCGGTCTGCCGTGATGCTGCGGCAAACGCCGAACGGTGACAGTGTTAAAGAATTGCCGAACTCTGGGCATATCAGAGGCGGTGTGGATTTCAGCGGTGCGTCGCTCAAGAGCGCGTCGTTCAAAGGCGCAGCTTTGAAGGGGGTAAACTTCAAAGACGCAATTCTGCAAGGCGCAGCGTTTAAGAGCGCCAAGTTCGAGAACGTCTGCCTGACGGGCGCGGTTCTCACGGATGTCTTTCGCGAGGAGTTGCCGTTCAGCGATGCTGAGCTAAGAGGTGCTGTTCTAGCACCAACCCGCGAAGCGGCTGCACGGTGCTTGAAAATACTTCCGCTGCTTCAGGAGCATGAGCGCTGGGTGACTACGGGCGGGCGCGACGGCCAGGCCGCGATCTTGGACGATGAAGATATCCGGCCATTGAGCAAGTCGCTCAAGGGCCGCGAGCTGACCGCGATCTGCTGCAGGCGCGTATTGGGCGTCGGCGCCGATTTTTCAGGGTCGCAATTGCAGGGCGCGAACTTTGAGTGCGCCGATCTGCGCGATGCGAATTTCACCGGCGCCGATTTGCGCGGCACCAATTTCAAGGGGGCGAACCTGTCCTACGCGACCTTCGATAAGGCTGATATCCGTTCTCTGCCGATGCCCAATCGTGCGTTGCCTGTGAACTTCACTGACGCGCGCTTTCGCCAGGAACAGTTCGCTCGCTCGGTTCACGATAAAGTCTGATTTGGCGCGCTGCCAGTTCACGCTAGATTGCGGAATGACCGCAACCTCCCGGCCGCCCAGGGTTCTCGATGCTGCACTGATCGTCAGGACGGTCGAGAAGCTCGAGGCGCGCATTTCGGAACGCTTTCCAGGCTCCGGGCTAGCCGGAGTGTGCCATGACCTTGTGGAGACTGCGCGGCAAACGACGGCGCAGGTCGAGGCACTGGGGCGGCCGCTCTATGCGTTGCGAGCGCTCGTGGTGGTGGTCGCAGCAGCGGGGTTCGCGGCGGAGATTTATGCGGCGTCGCTGATCGACTGGCGCGGCGTGCTCACGCGGGCCGATGCGGTGGGGCTCTCTCAGGGCCTGGATTCGGCGGTGAACCTGCTGCTGCTGTCGTTTGCCGGCATCTGGTTTGTGCTGACGCTGGAGAGTCGGCTGAAACGGCAGCGGGTGCTGAAAGACATGTATGTGCTGCGTTCGCTGGCGCACGTCATCGATATGCACCAGCTGACCAAGGACCCGACCTTGCTGCTGGGCGGGCAGGCGGCGCCGACCGCGTCCTCACCGGCGCGCCAGATGAGTGAGTTCGAGCTGTCGCGGTATCTGGATTACTGCGGCGAGATGTTGGCGCTGATTGCCAAGCTCGGAGCGCTCTACGCGGCGCAGGTCGAGGATCAGCAGGTGATTGCGGCGGTGAACGAGATTGAAGAGCTCACCTCCGACCTCGGCCGCAAGATCTGGCAGAAGATCATGATCATCAGCCGGCTGGAGGAGAAACTCCCCCACCAAACGAAGCTTGGAGGGGGCTGAGCGAAGCGACGGAGGCGGGCCTAGCGCGCAGAGCGCGCTTCATCTCTGGCGTCGAGGACAGTGCGGTGCGGTCCAACAAACGCGACTTTGTCGCGTAGGCCCGCTCCCACGCCTTCGGCGTGCCCCCTCCACAAGTGGAGGGGGGAGTTACCCCAAATGCCGGACGAAGAACCGTTCCCATGAGGCACCCTCGAAGTTCGGGATAGCGACGTGTTCTCCGGGGTTTATGTGCATGCTCTTCTCCGTTGACCTGAAGGCGTTGAAGAGCGCGAGACCGGCTTCGCGGGGGGCGACGGCGTCCTCCCACTGGAAAACGAATTCGACGGGGATGGTGATGGCGTTGGCGGCCTGCTCCATCGCGGTCGCGCCCTGGCGGAGGCCGGCCAGGCCGAAGACGGCGCATCTGATGCGGGGTTCGTTGGCGACCATCGGGACGCCGATCGCGGTGCCCATCGAGACGCCCCAGTAACCGATCTTGTCGGTGCCCCCGACAAAGTCGAAGCCGAGCGCAGTGTCGAGGGCTACCTTCCATTCGGGAACGGCTTTTCGGGTGCGTTCGGCCATGGTCTTGAGCAGGTCGGCGGACGGGGCGCCGGTGCCGGCCTCGCCGCGGACGCGGGCGCCGACTTCCTTGGCCAGCCGCACCGCTTCCTCGCGGCTGATCCGGTCGCCGTGGCCGGGAGCATCGATCGCCAAGGTCGCGTAGCCAAGGCGTTGGGCATACTGGCGGGCGCGGGCAGCGATGCCGCCAATCTTCTTGTGCTGCGAGCCGCCGTGGCCCATCAGGATCAGCGGGCGTGGCCCGGTCGCGCCTTCGGGCGACCAGATGACGGCTGGAACGCGCTCCCCGGCAACGGTGAGATCGAAGAGGCGTTCGGTGACGCAGTCGGCGCTGCGCTCGCGGGTGAATTCGGTCATCGCGTCCTCCTGATTTTTGCAAAGCGTGACAGTACGATCCGCGATGTCCAGTCGCGCGGGCAGGGCTGCGACCAACGCGTCAGACGGCGCGTAGGTGATTTGTGGCGCATCCGTCAGCTTTGCGCTTAACGCGGACGCATCCGGTCTGTTAGGAACGGCGCGCAAGGAATCGCGTGTTGGATAAGATCTACGAAGGGCTGACGACGGAAGCGGAACGCGAGGCTGCGTACGAGAACTTCGTCAACAGCAATCTGAGACGGAACTACGCCGGGCATTATGTGCACGGCATGCTCGGCATGACCGGGTTCCGCCTGATCAATGCGCCCACCTTCATGCCCGCCTATCTGCACGTCATCTGCGGCGCGCCGTGGCTGGTGGGCCTCGGTCTTTCGCTGCAGCAGCTGGGCGGTATGCTGTCGTCGCTGGTCGGTGCGACCCTGATCGAGCATCGCACCAAGGTCCTGCCGGTGTCGGTTTTCCTCGGCACGATGATGCGGGTGCAGATCCTAGGGCTCAGCCTTGCCGGATTTTTTCTGAGCGGCAACGGGCTCGTCAGCGTCGTGATGCTGTTCCTGTTTCTGCTCGGGCTCTTCTCGGGGCCGCAGGGCGTCGCGTTCCAATACCTGCTGGCGAAGGTGATCCCGATCCGGTTGCGCGGCCGCCTGCAGGGCTGGCGCAATGTAACCGGCGGCTTGATCGCGGCGGCGCTGTCGTACTTCGCGGGAAAATATCTCGTCGGCCACAACATGTTCGGCAACGGCTATGGCGTGACGTTCCTGCTCGCCTTTGTTCTCACCAGCCTCGGCCTGACGGCGTTCCAGTTCCTGATGCGCGAGCCGGAGCCGCCGACGATCCGGCCGAAGATGGGCATGCGCGACCGCTTCCGCGAAATGCCGGCGATGCTGAAGAACGATCGCGGCTTCATGTATTTCATGATCGCGCGCACCTTCGCGATTGCGGGCCGTGTCGCGGCGCCGTTTTACATCATCTATGCCGGCACAGCGATCCACCTGAGCGGCGAGGCCATCGGCACGCTGTCGTTCGCGTATCTGATCGCCGATACGGTGACGAATCTCGGCTGGGGCTATATGGCGGACAAGTCGGGCTTCCGCTCGACCTTCGTGATCGCGCTGGTGATCTGGATTGCGGCGACTGCTCTGCTGATGACGGTGCACACGATGCCGATGTTTGTGCTCGCGTTCTTCGGCCTCGGCGCGGCCGCGTCGGGCTATCAGATGAGTGCGCAGAACATCGTGTTCGAGTTCGGCCATCGCGACGACATGGCGATGCGGCTGGCGCTGTCGAATACGGCCGAGAGCGCGATGAGCACCGCCGGGCCGCTGGCGGGCGGTTTGATCGTCGCCACGCTTGGTTATCCAATACTGTTTCTGATTTCGATGGCATTTGAAGCAATTGCGCTGGTTCTTCTTGTGGTGTTGGTAAAGGAGCCGCGCCACCGCCATATCGACCCCATCGAAGCGGCCGGATTCGAAGAAACTAATTCGAATTAGAGATAATTACGCTCGCGTCATTTGACGAAGCTCCAAGACCTCGCGCGCACACTTGTTCCCATAAGCGGGCGAGGGCGGCGGCTTCATGTACACAATCGTTTTGGCATCGCAGAAGGGCGGCTCCGGCAAGACCACACTCTCGGGGCACCTTGCCGTGGAAGCCGATAAGGCGGGCGCCGGGCCGGTTGCGATGATCGACACCGATCCGCAGGGCTCGCTCTCGCATTGGTGGAATGCGCGGTCGAAAGAGACGCCGCTGTTCGCGCATGTCGGGATGCTCGAGCTTGGCGATGCGCTGGAGAACCTGCGCCAGAGCGGCATCAAGATCGCGATCATCGATACGCCGCCCGCCATCACGGCACAGATTTCCCAAGTCGTCGCGCATGCCGATCTCGTCGTCGTGCCGACGCGTCCGAGCCCCCACGACCTGCGCGCCGTTGGCGCGACGGTCGATATTGCAGAGCGCCACGGTAAGCCCCTGATCTTTGTCGTGAACGGCGCAACAGCACGCGCCCGTATCACCGGCGAAGCCGCCGTGGCGCTCTCGCAACACGGGACGGTGGCTCCGGTCACGCTGCATCATCGCGTGGATTTCGCGGCCAGCATGGTCGACGGTCGCACCGTTGGCGAAGTGGTCGCCAAATCGCCGAGTGCGAAAGAGGTGCGCGACCTGTGGCTCTATGTGCAGGACCGCCTGTCGCGTATCGTGCACGATCCGAAGATGGCGCCGGCCGAAAAGCCTGCCGAGCTCGCTGTCAGCGCGCTATCGCGTCTCGATGAGAGCGAAGCGACGGTCGTTGAAGAGGCGCCAGCAATCGCGGAAGCACCGGTTCTGCCGCTACATGTCCCGTCACCGCTTCCGACGGTGGTTGCTGCCTTGCCCGTGGTGGAGGCCGTCGAGCCGCCGCCACTGATAGAGCCGGAGCCGATGGTAGAAGATCTGCCGCCGGTGCGGCCGTCGGTGTTCGTTGCGCCGGAAGCCGACATCGATGACTTCGACGATTACGACTATATGGACGACATACCGGAGACGTCGAGCGAGCCGCCGCCGTTTGTCATCACCAAGGATTACCAGGGACCGGATCGCCGCTCTGGCGAAGAGCGCCGCGATTTCAACCGGCCGATCCACTACGGGCCGAGCGACAAACGCGTGCACACCTTCGGCCGCCGGGCCACCGATCGCGCACCGGCCGCCATGCGCCCTGGTCTCGGCAACGGGTTGAACAAATGAGCGCGGGAAAATTCGCATCGATGACCGCAGGACTGCTCGCCCGCAAAGGCGATGCGCAGCCGTCCGCGATCACGGAACCGCCGGGGAACGCGAAGACCTTCGCCGGTTGGACAAGTTTCAAGACGCTGGTGCCACCGCCTTCGCTGCAGCGTGCAGCGGAGCGCGTGGATGCTCTCGCCAGCGTGCCTCCGAAGGACATGCGCGGCGCAGAAGGCGCTTCGCATGTCCGCCGGGAGGATTTCAGCGGCAGCGATCTGCGCCTCGTGCCGCGTGAAGTGGTTGTCGATGTTGCGGAAGAGCGCGCGCTGAAGTCGCGTGTGAAGAAGCTTCCGGAGCCGGATCACATCGAGAAGACGCGGCGGATGTTCGTGAACGTCACGCCGGAAGAATACGAACGGCTCGGCATCATCGCCGTGAAGCGCGATACCTCGCGCCATCAGCTGGTGCGCGACGCACTTGATGCGTTTCTCGAAGCAGCTTCGAAGGACTATGGCGGCTGCGCCTGTGTCGGCTCGGGCTGCAAAGGCGCGTGCCAGGACTAACGCGCCGCTATCGCTATCAGACAAAAAGAAACGGGCGGGGATGACCCGCCCGTTCGCGTCTGTGAGGGTGACACAGCCGCGATCAGACCTTGCCGGCGATCGTCGAGAACGTGGTGGTCAGGTTCGAGCCGACAAGTTCGACGGCGCTGATGATCACAACGGCGATGAGGGCGGCGATCAGACCGTATTCAATGGCCGTGGCGCCGGATTCGTCCCGCAGAAAACGGGTCATGAGGTTTTGCATAATTGTACTCTCCCAAGCCTGCGCCGGCGGATGCCGTCGCATGAAGACGTTAGGCCGGGAGGTGCTGCGGTCCGGTTGAGGAAATCCGTGACGTTTCATTCGATTTTGTTGCGAATTCCGCGGCTTTCGCGCGCTCTGAGGGAGGCTTGCCCAAGCGCTTTGGCATGTTAGAGTGATGCTAACATGTTAGCATTGGCCGGTGATGCCGCGGATAGAAAGTCTCCCTCAGAACGTACCGATTGCCGAGGTCATGCGGATTATCGACCGCGACGGCGCCGTCATCCTCTCGTCCGTTCTTGATGGTGCGGAAGTGGCCGCTGTGACCGACGAGCTGATGCCGTTTCTCGATGCGACGCGAGCGGGCAGGGAGGCGTTCTCCGGTTTCAAGACGACGCGCACCGGTGCGCTCGCAGCGCGATCGCCGAAAGTGCGCAAAGCGCTGCTCGACAGTCGCATCCGCGCGATCGCCGATGCTGTGTTGCTGCCGAACTGCGAGCGCTATCAGGTCAACGTCACGCACATCATCCGCATCATGCCAGGCGAAGTCGCACAGGTGATGCATAAGGATCGCTGGTCGTGGCAATACCTCAAAGGGATGGAGCCGCAGCTCAACACGATCTGGGCGCTGTCCGATTTCACAAAGGACAACGGCGCAACACTCGTGGCCCCGGGATCGCAGAACTGGCCCGACAGCCGCAGGCCGCGGCCGGATGAGATTTGCGCCGCGGAAATGGAGCGCGGTTCGGTGCTCGTTTACACGGGCTCGGTGTTTCATGCGGGCGGCGCCAACAACACCGGCGCGCCGCGCATCGGCATGAACCTGACCTATTGCCTCGGATGGCTGCGCCAGGAGGAGAATCAGTACCTCTCCTGTCCACCGGATATCGCGTGCACCTTCGAGCCGGAACTGCAGGCGTTGATGGGCTACGCGACCGGCGGCTACGGCCTCGGCTTCTACACGCCGCCGTCGCTCGAGGACGGACCGGAAGTCTACCCGATCGAACACGCGGTGCAGGCGCGGAGTTAGCGCACACGGGCGAGAGCCGCGCGCTTGCATGCCCCCGCAAAGCTCAGTAATGGACCCAACCCAGCGGGCCGGCTTAGCTCAGTTGGTAGAGCACCTGATTTGTAATCAGGGGGTCACAGGTTCGAGTCCTGTAGCCGGCACCAAATTATCTAACGAAGTCATATGGTTACAATTTTGATGCCGAGAGAGGCTGCTAACCAGATAAGCACGGTAAGCAGTCGGTAAGCACTTGGCGGCGCTTCGCGTCGCATAATTCTCCAGCGCCAAAGGCGTCTCACCTGAATCGATTAAGCAGCCAAACGCCAAAGCGCCTGTTAAGTC
>DATAHD010000122.1:0-8442 GCA_036263395.1 Rhizomicrobium sp.
TGCGCGGCTTCAGGCGGCCTGTTCGGCCTTGCGCAGGATCTTGTCCATCGCCCGGCCCTTCGCCAGTTCGTCGATGAGCTTGTCGGCGATACGGATCTCGCGAATGACCGGATCTTTGATCTCCTCCACGCGCACGCCGCAGATCATGCCCGTGACCAGCGTGCGCGCCGGGTTCGGCTTCGGCGCCTTCGCGAAGAAGGTCTCGAAGTCGTTCTGCTTCGCGATCTGCGCTTCGAGACCTTTCGCGGTGTATCCGGTCTGCCAGCGAATGACCGTATCGAGCTCGTCTTTCGTGCGACCCTTCTTTTGCACCTTGGCCAGCCAGAGCGGGTACACCTTGCCCACGATCATCCCGTAGATGCGCTTGGTCTTGGCGTCATCGGGTTGTTTCATCCGTATCTCCTCACGTTCATGCGTGGCGCAGCAAACCTACTTGGCAGGAACCCGTCCGGCCGTGATCGCCGCCGGCACTGAAGCCTTCACGACCGGGATCTCGTCGTCGGCAAGCGGTTTCATCCAGCGCTTCCGCCCCATCGCCGCTTCGAGATAGGGCTTCAGCTCTTTCGCCTTCTTGGCTTCGCGCTCTTCGACCTGCGCTTTGAACTCCGGCATCACCTCGGCCGCGAACAACTCCAGCGACTCGCAGATGTGCGCGTGTTTGTTGAAGCCCGCCTGCTGCAGGAAGATCACCTGATCGACGCCCGACTGCTGGAAGCCGCGGATGTGGTGGCGGATGTCATCGGGCGTGCCGATGCCGCTGGCGTTGCGTTCAAGTCCTTTGACGGTTGCGATGATCTCGTCGTCGTTCTTGGCGCGCGCCTTCTGGAAATCCGCAAACAGCTGCGAGCGGCCGGGATAGACGTCATGCGCGACAAGCGCGTTCACGGCATAGCCGAAGAACTCGAAACCTTCCTGGCCGCGGCGGATCGCTTCCGAACGGTCTTGATGCAGCGAGAAGTTCGACACCATCGCGAGGTTTGCGTTCACGGCATGGCCGAGCGGCACGCACTCTTCCGACTTGATGATGCCGTAGTAGATCTCGGCCCAGTTTTTCGCTTCATCCGGATTGACGAAAGCAAACGCCAGCGCGCCGAGGCCGTTGCGGGCCGCGACCTTGATCGTGTCGCGGTTGGTGCAGGCCATCCACATCGGCGGATGGGGTTTCTGCACCGGTTTGGGCAGCACGTTGCGGCACGGGAAGGAGAAGCTTTTGCCCTCGTAGCCGGGGTACGGCGTCATCACCATCATGTTGGCGATCTGCTCGGCGGCTTCGAGCGACATCGCACGTTTCTCTTTGCCCGGAATCTTGAAAGCGCCCAGTTCGAGACGCGTCGCGCCTTCGCCAATGCCGAATTCGAGACGGCCCTTGGAAATGATGTCGAGCGTCGCGAGACATTCCGCAGAGCGCGCCGGGTGATTGTAGTTCGCGATCACCTGGCGGATGCCGTGACCCACGCGGATGCGCTTGGTCAGTGCGGCGCAGGCGGAGAGAAACACCTCCGGTGCGGAGGAGTGCGAATACTCCTCGAGGAAATGGTGCTCCACCTCCCACGCAAAGTCGTAGCCCAGCTTATCCGCGAGCACGACCTGCTCCAGCGCCTCGTGGAACAGCTTCGCCTCGTCGCCCTCTTTCCAGGGCTTGGGCAGCTGATGCTCATAGAAAATGCCGAACCGCATGGCGTCTCTCCCGTTGTTTTTCTGGGAGAACTATAGCGGGACGTGCGGGTGTGCGAAGGGCCTTGGCGTGGGTGGACGTCGGGGAAGGTAGGTCCCCCGTCAGCCCAGCACGATGTCTTTGAGCATCGAGCGGAAGCGGGGGCTGGCGCCGAAGGCAAATCCTGCGAGGAGGGAGCCGACAAGGGCCGACTTCTGCCGGGTCTGCACAAACTCGAACGCCTGACGTCCCAGCGCCTCGCCAAGATCGGCGGCGGACGCCGAGCTTTCCTCGAATGCCTTGCGCTTGTCGCGTGCCGTCTTCATGCGGTTGGCGGCGGCAAAGCCGATCATCACGATGAGCAGCGAGCCGAGCAGCGCCGTGCCGGCTGCGGCGAGGGCCGCGAGCGGTGGCGACAGCACCGTGGCGTAGCCGAAGTAGAGCGCCGCGCCGAGATAGACGAGCGCCGCCACCAGACCGAACGACGCGACGAAGATGGCCGCGATCATGACCGCGATCCGTGCCGCGAGATTCTTGACCGCCTTTTCCATCGGCGGTTAGCGGCGGCCGCCGAACAGGAAGCCGAGGAACGCACCGATCGCGAAGGCGATCAGCGCCGCCTGGAGCGGCTTCTCTTCGATCTGGTCGATGATCGATTCGGCGTGACCTTCGGCCTGGCTCCACGCCTTCTGGCCTGCGGCCTTTGCCTGGTTCAGGGCGTCGTCGCCGGCGTTCTTCACCGTCTGCTGAACCACTTCGCTCAGCTTGGACATGTCCTCACGCAGCTTGTTCAGCTCCTTGAGGAGCGCGTCGAAATCCCGTTCGGTGGCCGTGCTCATGGTGGTCCTCGGTTAATCGACTGTTATCGTAGCGAGTTTGGCGTAGGCTGATCAACATGACGTAAATGCCCGCAGGCGCCAAATGAGCCCTCTCAACATCATTTTTATCACCGCCGATCAGTGGCGGGCGGAATGCCTGTCGCACCTTGGGCACCCGGTCGTGAAGACGCCGCATCTGGATGCGCTGGCGGCGGAAGGTGTCAGCTTTGTGAACCACTTCGCCAACGCTGTGCCGTGCGGCCCATCGCGCACCTCGTTGCACACCGGCATGTATCTGCAGAACCACCGCTCCGGCACCAACGGCACACCGCTGGATGCGCGGCACACCAATTGGGCGCTGGAGGCGCGCAAGGTGGGGTATGACCCGGTGCTGGTCGGCTACACCGACACCAGCGCCGATCCGCGGGTGGAGGACCCGGACAGCCCTTGGCTGAAGACCTACGAGGGGCCGCTCCCCGGCATCCGGCCATTGGTGCTGATGGGTGAGACGCCGTGGCCGTGGATCGCCGATCTCAAGAAGCGGGGTTTTCAGGTGCCCGCCGATCCGGCGGCGACGTATGCGATGCGCGGTGAGGGCCTTGAGTACGAAGATGGTGCGCCAGTGCCGAAGCCGCTCGCCTATCCGCCGGAGGCCGATGAGCCGAACTTCCTGGTCGACCGCTGCATCGACTACATCACGGATGCGGACGGTCCGTTCATAGCGCACCTCTCCATCCTGCGGCCGCATCCGCCGTTCATGGCGCCCGAGCCGTTCAACGCGATGTACGATCCGCTGGCCATGCCGAGGTTCTCGCGTCTGGCGACGCCTGGCGACGAGGCAGTGCAGCATCCATGGCTCGCACATCAACTGGCGAAGCGGCAATACAAGGCCCCAGTGAACGAGAAGAAGCTGCGCCGCTTCAAGGCAGTCTATTACGGGTTGATGAGCGAGGTGGATGCTGCGCTCGGCCGCCTGTTCGCATGGCTGAAAGAGAGCGGCCGGTGGGACAACACGATGATCGTGTTCACCTCCGATCACGGCGAGCAGATGGGTGACCACTGGTTGGTCGGCAAATGCGGCTACTTCGATCAGTCGTACCGCATCCCGCTGATCGTGCGGGATCCGCGGGCGAGCGCCGATACGACCCGCGGCACGCGCGTCGAATGCTTTACGGAGAATGTCGACATCGCGCCGACGATGCTCGAGGCCATTGGTGCCGCGATCCCCGACCAATGCGACGGTAAAAGCCTCTCACCGTTTCTGAAAGGGCAGGGTGCGCCGGCGAACTGGCGCAGCGAAGCGCACTGGGAATACGACTTCCGCGATCCGACCAACGATGCCGCCGAACAGACGCTTGATCTCACCCTGCATCAGTGCACGCTGAATGTGATCCGCGACGCGAAATACAAATACGTCCACTTCACCAAACTGCCACCACTCTTCTTCGATCTGGAAAAAGACCCCGGCGAATTCGTAAACCGCGCCACTGACCCAGCCTATCTGCCGCTGGTGCTGGAATATGCACAGAAGCTCCTGTCATGGCGGATGAACCACGACGAACAGACGCTGACGCACATCATGATCACGCACGAAGGGCCGGTCGAACGGAAAGCCGCCCGTTACTGAGCGCGGCGGACCGTCCGAAACCCGAGATGACTTGCCGCCAGGTCGGCTTCCTGCGGTTCGCGGGAGCCGGAGCGGTAGCGATAGCAGTAGTTCGGGGCGCAGAGCCATGAGCCGCCCTTGATCACATAGCGCGCGCCGGTATCGCGCATCGGCATGCGGTCCGGGTCGCTGCCGTCGTGGCGGGCGGTGAACGGATCGTTGGTCCATTCCCACACATTGCCGATGATGTCGTAGAGCCCGAATTTATTCGGCTTAAAGCAACCAGCCGGCGCCAAACTCTTGAACCCGTCCTCGCCGTTGTCGACGGCCGGAAACACGCCCTGCCAGGTGTTGGCGTTCTTCGGCTGCTCGTGATCGGTGCGTGCCGCTTGCACACCGCCACGCGCGGCCCACTCCCATTCCGCTTCCGTCGGCAGATCGCGCTTCTTCCATTTCGCGTAGGCCAGCGCATCGGCATGCGTCACCGCGACGACCGGATAGTTCTCGCGGCCTGCGATGTCGGTGTGCGGCCCGCCGGGATGGCGCCAGTTGGCGCCGGGCACGTAGCGCCACCACTGACTGATGTCGCCGTAGCCCATCAACTGCGCCGGCGGCACGAACACCATGGCCCCCGGTTTCAGCATGTCGCCGTTCAACTCCGGATGCGTCCGTGCATCGACCGGCTTCTCCGCCTCGGTGACGTAGTGCGTCGCGCTAACGAACGCAGCGAACTCACCATTCGTCACCTCATGCGCATCCATCCAGAAGCCGCCGACATGCGCCGGCACAATCGGGCCTTCTTCCGGATATCGGTCATCGCCCATTGCGAAGTCGCCCGGCGGAATCCACACCATGCCGTCATGTGTCCGCGCGGTCTTCAGCACGTCGAGACACTGCGCCACGAAATTCCGCTCCGGCGAGGTGCGGTAGAGGTAATAGATGCCGCCGCCCGCCACGACGGCCGCGATCAGTCCCGCAATGACGATCGCGCGCAGCAAGGCCTAGTTGGCCCAGTCGACATATTCGTCCTGCAGCGTCTTGGGCGATAGCGGATGGTCGATCGAGACCGGGCTCTCGAACAGCGACGGCCACAGCGGTTTGTGCTGCTGTTTGTCGATGCCATTCAGCACTGCCACCAGCGTCTTCACCTCGGCGGGATTGCTGTCTGCGAGATTCGTCCGCTCGAGAGGATCGTCTTTCAGATTGAACAACCAGGTCTTCTGCGGATGCTCAGACACCTGCAGCTTCCAGTCGCCATCGAGCAGTGTCTTGTAGGGGCCGGAGCGCCAGAACAGCGTCTGATGCGGGCGGCCGCCGGTTTGTCCGGTGATGAATGGCATCAGGTTCACACCGTCCATCACGCGATCCTTCGGCAGCGGCGCACCGGCAACGCCGGCGGTCGTGGCCGCGATATCGACATGCGCAACCGGGGCCAGATATTTCGCGCCCGCCGGAATCTTGCCCGGCCAGCGCATGAAGAACGGCACGTGGATGCCGCCTTCAAAGAAGGTCGCCTTCCAGCCGCGGAACGGCCGGTTGATCTCCGGCAGGCCGATATAGTTCGCGCCGCCGTTGTCGGACGTGAAGATCACCAGCGTGTTGTCGTCCAGCCCGTTCGCCTTCAGCGCCGCCATCACCTTGCCGACGCCGCGGTCCAGCGAGCGCACCATCGCTGCATAGACGCGCAGTTCATGATCCTTGATCTGCGGCAGCGCGTCGTAATCGGCCTTCCACGCCTGCAGCGGCGTGTGCACGGCATTGAACGCCAAGTACATAAAGAAAGGCCGGTTGCGGTTCGCCTTGATCGCGGCTGCCGCCTGATCGGCGAGGTAGTCGGTCATGTACTCGTTGGGCTGAAACCACTTGCTGTTGTTGTACGACACCGCGAAGGGCAGGTTGGCGTAGAGAAATTTGTCGATCGGGTCGAAGTCCTGGCGTGACTCCACGATGTTGGGATCGCTGCTGAGCCCGAAGCGCGATGCACCGGCCATGAAGCCGAGGGCTTCGTCGAAGCCTTTTACGTTTGGCCGCGACACGTCGGTGCCGCCAAGATGCCATTTGCCGAGGAAGATGGAGTGATATCCCTTCGGCTTCAGCAGCGCCGGGATCATGATCTCGTTCGCCGGCACCTGCTCTTCATCGACCGGCGGAAGGTCCTTCTCCCATTCGGTGTGGTAGATCGGCTGGCGCAGGCCGGTGTCGTGGTGCCCGACATAGCGTTCGAACGCCATCGGCGTGGGCGTGAACTCGAAACCGAAGCGCGTCGCATAGCGGCCGGTCATGATCGCCGCGCGGCTCGGCGCGCAGGTCGCGTTGCCGGCGTAGCCGTTCACGAACGTCACGCCTTCGCTCGAGATAGCATTGATATTGGGCGTCGGCACGGCGCCGTTCGCAACGCCGCCGCCGTTGAACGACAGGTCGTTGTAGCCGAGGTCGTCGGCGAGAATGAACACGACGTTCGGTGGCCGTTCTCCGGCCGGTGCGGTCGCGGGCCCTTGCGCCCATTGCACCGGCTGGTTCGGCTGCACCGGATTGGTGACCTGCTGCACGACTGCCGGGATGAAATACCAATAGCGCTGGAAGGCGACATAACCGGCCACAACAAGCACCAGCACAACGCCCGCCGTTATGGCGAGACCACGACCTATTTTCATATTGCTTAGCCCCTGAACGATCCGATCATGAAGCCGAGTTCCCGCGCTGTCGAGCAGGCGGCTCGATCCCGCCGCTGGCAACATGAGCACTTGGTCGCACGTGCGACATTCGATTTCGATGGCGCGTTATGCCCGGCTCGATGGCTCGTTTACCGCGTGCACTTCGAGGTTGGTCGTGGGTCCCGGCTAACTGCCTGGGATGAACGGTCATGGACACACGGTTGCCCGTGTGTGGAGAGCTACGCGGCCTCGCGCCGATTTTGGTTGCGCGCGGGCGCAAAAAACTTCTGACTGCGCGCACGCGCTCGCCAAGAAGCGCCCCAGGGAGATTCCATGGCCGCCGGCGCAACTGATACGAAGCTGACGAGTGCTGCTTTCACCAAGCCAATGTTGGCAGCCTTTGCGGCCGCTGCTTTGCCGGCAGCCTCTCTCCAATTGCCACTGACTGTCTATTTGATCAATTACTATGCAAGCCACCTTGGCGTCCCGCTTGCCATCGTCGGCGCCACGTTTGGGCTCGTGCGCCTGATCGACATTGCGTTTGATCCCGTGATTGGGATCGCCATCGACGCGACAAAGACGCGGATTGGCCGCTTGCGGCCCTGGTTGCTCGCATCTGCGCCGGTTCTGATGGTGTCGGTCTATATGATCTTCATGGCGCCCGTAGGAACGACCCGAGGGTATCTGCTGATCTGGCTCCTTGTACTTTATGCTGGTTATTCGATGGTCGTTCTTGGTCAATCGGCTTGGGCTGCGGCGCTCGCGCCACGCTATCACCAGCGTTCCCGAATCTACGGCGTTATGCAGGCAACCGGCGTACTCGGTACCGTGGCGGTGCTGGCGTTGCCGCCGATTCTTGCCGGTATTGGTAATCCCAGTCCCGCGGCGGGGATGCATGCCATGGGCTGGTTCATCATTGCCATCATTCCGCTGAGCATTGCGGCATGTGCGTTGCTGGTGCCAGAGCCCGAACGAATCGAAAAGCGGGAACGCATCGGCCTCAAAGATTACTGGGTGCTGATTGCGCGACCTTCGATGCTGCGCATCTTGGGATCGGACCTGTTCCTCGCACTCGGCCCGGCGATGACGGCCGTGCTCTATCTCTTCTTCTTCACGGAGATTTTGAAGTTCACCCGCACAGAAACCAATCTGTTGCTCCTTCTCTATATCGCGGCGGGAATCGTCGGAGCGCCGTTCTGGGCGTTGATCGCGAAACGGCTCGGCAAGCATCGTACCGTGATGACAGCGTGCGTGCTTTATGGGTTTGCGCAGGCAATTGTGTTCTTTCAGCCGCCTGCCAATCTGGCGCTAATGATCCCGAGCATGTTCTTTGCGGGATTTGTCGTGAGCGCGTTCACGTTCCTCATTCGCGCATTGGTGGCGGATGTCAGCGATGAGGTACGGCTCGATATCGGAAAGGATCGCACTGGTCTGCTCTATGCGCTGATCACCAGCACATCGAAGGTGGGATCGTCTCTCGCAGCAATCGTGATCCCGGCCATTCTTGCTGTGTATGGCTTCAATCCGAAAGAAGGGGCCGTAAATACGCAGGAAGCACTCGATGCACTGACCGCCTGTTACGTCATCGTGCCGGTGCTGACGATGTTTGTCGGGGCGCTTTGCCTCTGGGGCTACAAGCTCGATGAGAAGGCGCATGACGGTATCCGCGAAGAGCTACGTTTGCGTGACGAGGCGTTGCAGGGCGCCGAA
>DATAHD010000123.1:0-4150 GCA_036263395.1 Rhizomicrobium sp.
AAGGCGGGAGGCGCGGAGACCCGGAGGAAACCAAGCCGGTAATCGGCCGCACTCCCTCCATCCCCAATTCTCCCGGCGCGCGACGCGCGCCAACCAACCCGCCAACACCGAACGCAGTCCCGTCACCTTGCAAAAACCCTCTGCGTTCTCTGCGCCTCTGCGCGCCAATCCCTTCGCCAACACCAGCGCAGTCCCGGCAGCACCGGCAAAACCTCCGCGCCCCCGCGCCTCCGCGCGAACCATCCCAGGTTCACCGCAAAGCAGGTGCGCCCTGCGAGAACACAAACGCCCACCCCCGCCAAATCGAAGGTTCGAATGCACAAATCCCGAAAACATCAACCTCTTCAACCACTTCCCCCAATCCCGCCCCGCCCCAAACGCGACGCCGCGCCCCCTCCTTTCACAGCCGCTCACTTGCGAGTATGTGCACAGCAGCATTCGGTTCGGGTAGCGACATGACGAAGTGGGTTTATGCGTTCGGCGGCGGCAAGTCGGACGGCGAAAGCGGCATGAAGAACCTGCTCGGCGGCAAGGGCGCGAACCTGGCCGAGATGAGCAACCTGGGCCTCCCGGTCCCACCCGGCTTCACCATCACGACCGAGGTCTGCACCTATTACTACGCCAACAGCGAGAGCTATCCGGCCGAGTTGAAGGGCGCCGTTGAAGCCGCGCTCGCCACCATCGGCAAGATCGCCGGCGGCAAGCTCGGCGATCCGTCCAACCCGCTGCTCGTCTCCGTCCGCTCCGGCGCCCGCGTCTCGATGCCGGGCATGATGGATACCGTGCTGAACCTCGGTCTTAACGCGGAGACCACCGAAGGCCTCGCCAAACTCACCGGCGACGCGCGCTTCGCCTATGACTCTTACCGCCGCTTCATCCAGATGTACTCCGACGTCGTGCTCGGCGTGGAGCATTCGCTGTTCGAAGAAATCCTCGACGAGCAGAAGGAGAGCAAAGGCGTCGACAACGACACCGATCTCGATGCCGACGATCTGAAGCGCATCGCTGCCATGTTCCGCGATCGCGTGCAGAAAGAACTCGGCAAGCCGTTCCCCGAAGACGTGAACGAGCAGCTGTGGGGCGCCATCGGCGCGGTGTTCGGCTCGTGGCACGCGGCGCGCGCCATCACCTATCGCCGCCTGCACAACATCCCCGAAGAGTGGGGTACCGCGGTCAACATCCAGGCGATGGTGTTCGGCAATCGCGGTGAGACCAGCGCCACCGGCGTCGCCTTCACCCGCGATCCGTCGACCGGCGAGAACCTGCTCTACGGCGAATTCCTCATCAACGCGCAGGGCGAAGACGTCGTCGCCGGTATCCGCACCCCGCAGCCGATTTCCAAAATCGTGCGCGAGCGTCAGGGCGGTAAGAAGCCGTCGATGGAAGAGGCGATGCCGAAAGCGTTTGAAGAATTGAAAGCTATCGCGGGCCGGCTCGAGCACCATTATCGCGACATGCAGGACGTGGAGTTCACCATCCAGGAAGGCAAGCTCTTCATGCTGCAGACCCGCAGCGGCAAACGCACCGCGGAAGCGGCGCTGAAGGTCGCGGTGGATATGGAGCGCGAAGGCCTCATCGACGTGCGTACCGCCGTCGGACGCGTCGATCCCGCGGCGCTCGATCAGCTGCTGCATCCGACGCTCGATCCCAACGCCGCGAAAGAAGAGATCGCGATGGGCCTCGCCGCATCGCCCGGCGCCGCCACCGGTGAAGTGGTCTTCACCGCCGACGATGCCGAACGTCTCGCACTCATCAAGAAGGACGTTATCCTCGTCCGCACCGAGACGAGCCCCGAAGACATCCACGGTATGCACGCCGCGCGCGGCATCCTCACCGCCCGCGGCGGTATGACGAGCCACGCCGCCGTCGTCGCTCGCGGCATGGGGCGCCCCTGCGTCTCCGGTGCAGGCATGGTCAAGATCGATCTCGCGAAGCGCGAGATGATGGCCGGCAAAACGCTGATCAGGGAAGGCGAGATCATCACGATCGATGGCGCGAGCGGTAAGGTCTACAAAGGCCACGTCCCGATGCGTCAACCAGAACTGACCGGCGACTTCGGCACGCTGATGGAATGGGCCGATGCGGTGCGCACGATGAAAGTCCGTACCAACGCGGACACGCCCGCCGACGCCGCAACCGCGCGCAAGTTCGGCGCGGAAGGCATCGGCCTCTGTCGCACCGAGCACATGTTCTTCGAGCCCGATCGTATTCTCGCCGTCCGCCAGATGATCCTCGCGGACGCGGAGAGCGAGCGCAAAGCGGCGCTGGCCAAGCTGCTTCCGATCCAGCGCGGCGATTTCGAAGCGATCTTCAAGGTGATGGAAGGTCTGCCGGTCACGATCCGCCTTCTCGATCCGCCGCTGCACGAATTCCTGCCGCAGAAGGATTCGGAAATCGAAGAGGTGGCGCGCGCTGCCGGTTCGACACCCTCAAAGCTGCGCGCCCGCCTCATCGCACTGCATGAAGCCAACCCGATGCTCGGTCATCGCGGCTGCCGTCTCGGCATCACCTATCCCGAGATCTATGAGATGCAGGCGCGCGCGATCATCGAAGCCGCGCTCACGGTGGAAGAGCAGGGCGGCGAGCCGGTGCAGCTCGAAATCATGATCCCGCTCGTCGGTTTCAAATCCGAATTCGACATGATGAAGGGCCGCATTCTCGCCGTTGCCGATGCGATCAGGAAGGAACGCGGAAAGCTTCCGCATTTCATGATCGGCACGATGATCGAACTTCCACGCGCTGCATTGCGTGCTGCAGAAATTGCTGAGAGCGCAGAGTTCTTCTCGTTCGGCACCAACGATCTCACGCAAACAACGCTTGGTGTGAGCCGTGATGACTCCGGACCGTTCCTCACCGACTATGTGCACAAAGGCATTATTCCGCGCGATCCGTTCGTGACGATCGATCAGGAAGGAGTCGGTGAGCTTGTGCAGATTGCGGCAGAACGTGGGCGTAAAACGCGCGCGAATTTGAAGCTCGGCATCTGCGGTGAGCACGGTGGCGATCCGGATTCGATCAAGTTTTGTCACGACTCCGGACTCGATTACGTGTCGTGTTCGCCGTTCCGTGTGCCAATTGCGCGTCTTGCTGCAGCGCAAGCAGCGTTAACAAATACACGTGACGTCGATTAGTCCGTGTACTGACGGCCCTTGAAAACACTGGATTTTCGGACCTTTCGTGACGCGGTGTCACGAAAGATAAATTTTTTGTTTGACGATTCGCATTTCGGTTGCCAGAAACCCGTCACTTAATCGGGACTGGGAACCTCGGACTACGCGCACAGTATTTTTTCGAACGCACAAAAAACCGAAATCCGAAGAAGAGCCGATTTTAGCCTATGACCAAGAAATCTTTTGAAGCGATCCGCCGCGCGGACCACGCCCTGATTGGCGTGCTTGCGCTGATCATCGCGACAGCGAGCGCTGCTTGCGGTGCGGCTGCCGTCTATCATCCGTCTACGGACGAAGCCGTGAAGACGATTGCGCCAAGCGTTGCCGTCGCGAAGGTTGTGAAGCCTGCCGCGCCGACGGCCGATCAGGTCGCTGCCACAGCGCCTGCTCAACTTGAAACGATCGACGCATCGAACGTATCCAACGTTTCCGCGGCACCGATCGCAACCGCGCCTGTTCAGTCCCAGAACCCGATCATGGCGGAGATCTATCGCGAGCACGGCTGCCTTTCCGATGCGCTGTACTACGAAGCGCGCGGCGAAGGTAAGCAGGGCGAGAAGGCAATCGCGGAAGTGATCTTCACGCGCCTGCGCCAGGGCAACTACGGCCACTCGATCTGCAGCGTCGTCTACGCCGGCGCACCGCGCAAAGGCTGCCAGTTCTCCTTCGCCTGCGACGGCAAGAGCCTGCGTCAGCCAAAGAGCTATGCCGCTTGGCATCGCGCGCAGATCCTCGCGGCACAGATCCTCGTAGGTCAGGAACGCTTCACCGGCGAGACCGGCGGCGCGACCAACTTCCACGCGATCTCGACGTCACCCGAATGGGCCGACGACATGGAGCGCACAGCGCAGATCGGCAACCACGTCTTCTACCGCCACCTGCCGCGCACGCGCCCGCTCTAAAGCGCGTTACTTCTCCGACGACATGATCTGGCCAACACTCTTGCCGATCATGTTGCGGGTGAAGCGCGGCGCCAGCGC
>DATAHD010000124.1:0-2846 GCA_036263395.1 Rhizomicrobium sp.
GCAATCGACAACGGCACCAGCTTACATTTCGGCACCTCCCCGCCGTAGAACTCGACGAAGTTAGAGAACGAATCCGCGATCAGGAATTTCGCTCCCTTCGGCGCCTTGATCTTGCCGATCAGGTGTTCGACCAGCTTTCCCTTCTTGAACTCCATGATCCAGCCGCCCCACCAGCCGTCGTCCAGTTTCCAGACGCGCAGCTTGTAGAACTTGTTGGGGCTGAGCGTCAGCGGGATCTCGCACGTCTGCCCGATGCCTTCGCCGTCGAACGGCCGGCAATTGGCGCCCTTGGCCTTCGTCGCATCCCAGATCGAGAAGCGCACATTGTATTGCGGCGGATCGTCGGGGCCGAGCCACGCCTGCTGAATACCGATATAGCCGCCGCCATCCACGCCCTGAATGCCGAATTGCAGCGGCCAGTACGACGCGTTGTTCGGCTTCGGAATCCAGATGTCCTGATCGACGTTGTAGATGTCCGTCGCCGCCGGCGCGTTGGGCGACCACTGCACATATTGCGACGACCACTTCTGCTGATCCGCCGCCGCCGGCATCGCACCAACCGCGACAGCCAGAGCCGCCAAAATCCCAATCACCCCAAACCGCATACACGCGCCCCCACACTCCCGCATGCAACGGCACGCGACCGTGGAAAACATTACAGGTTTGCGAGACTTCGGCAATGCGAGGGGCGCACACCTTATTATGCGCGTGTTCCGACCGTGAAACTCGCCGCGATGATCAGCATCGCCAGCAGCGGAATCGCGAACGCTGCTTCGAGTCCGGTCCCGCGTGCGACGAAGCCGATGGCGGCGGGGCCGGCCAGCACGCCGGCGTAGCCCAAGGTCGTGACCGAAGCGACGGCGAGGCCGGAGGGCATCGCGCGGGTGCGGCCGGTGATCGTGATCAGCACCGGCACAATGTTCGACGCGCCGACACCGACCAGCACGAAGCCGAGCAAGGTCGGCAGCGCCGCATTCGCGAAGATCGCCAGCGCGAAACCGGCGGCCGCGATCGCGCCGCCACCGAACAGGATCGTCCGCTCGCTCAGCACCGCGCGGATGCGGTCGCCGCTCAGGCGGCTGATCGTCATCGCGACGGCGAACACCGTGAAGCCCAATCCCGCGAGCGCCGGCGTCGCTGCGCGTTCGGACTTCAGCAACACCGCACTCCAGTCGAGCACTGCGCCTTCCGACATGAAGCAGAGGAAGCACAACAGGCCCAGGAAGATCACCAGCCCATGCGGCACGACGAACAGCGGCGCGTCGCCCGCGTCTGCATCGTCCACCTTCGCCATCAACCCGCCGGCCGATGCGGCGAGCACCAGCAACCCCGCAACCGACACGACACACGCCGCCAGCATCGGATCGGGATGCGCCCCGGTCAGCAGCAAACTCGCCGCGCCCGCACCGGCGATACCGCCGAAACTGTATTGCCCATGAAAGCCGCTCATCAGCGGCCGCCCCGCATCGCGCTCCACCGCAACGGCCTGCACATTCATCGCGACATCCACACTGCCCAGCGATCCGCCGACCACGGCCAGCACCGCCGCCACCGCAAACACGTTGTCCAGCAACACCAGCAACGGCAGCGCGAGCACGAAGATCGCGCCGCCAATAAGGATCATCCGCTTCGGCCCAATTCTCGGCAGCAGCACCCCCGTCACCGGCATCGCGATCATCGACCCCGTGCCGAGGCACAGCAGCAGCAACCCCAACGCCCCGTTGTCGATTCCCAGCCCCGCCTTCACAAACGGAATCAACGGCGCCCACGCTGCCGGGATGAGTCCAGTGACAAAGAACGCGAGCCGTGTCGCAATCTCTTTCCGGCGTTGCGTCGGCATCAGGTAAGGCGCTCGCTCATTGCTCGCCCACTTTATCTGTCATCGCCAACAACGGCGGGCCACCCAGGTGATGCAACTGCACTTCTCCACCACATCCCTCGTCACGGTCACACAACTGCACACCCACCCTCACTTTGTCATCCCGGCCGAACGGAGCGCAGCGAAGTGAGAGCCGGGACCCATTCATCAGCAGTGACGGTCTCACCCGGTAATACCGTCTTGTGGTCCCAATGGGTCCCGGCTCTCCGTTTCGCTGCGCTCCACTTCGGCCGGGATGCTTGCCGCGAGAGGATCACATGACATCGCCATACGTCCCGTTTGCCGCCGCCGCGTTCGCGTTGCTGGCGAGTGCGCTTCCGGCACAAGCCCATCACGCCGAACTCACGAACGGCCGCATCACGATGATCCTCGCCGACGACTCCGCCGGCCTCAATCGCTCGACGCGCGACCGCGTGGATTCGCTGATCTGGGTCGACAGCACCGGCACCCCGTCGCCCAATCTCGTCGCGCCCGGCGGCCCGATTCAGTGCGGCGACCCGAGCGAGTTCTTCGGCCAGGCCTACGGCGAAACCGACAGCACCGAAATGCACATGGTGTGGCAGGGCTCGACCGGCACGTGGACCGAAGATGCCAACGGCATGAGCGCGACCTCCGTCACCAAGGGCAAAAGCAACTGCACGCCTTTGTCGGGAACGACGACGACGCTCTACAATCTGAGCACCGGCGCCAAGCACATCAACGCGGTGAAGATCACCCGTACCTTCGTCTTCAACAAGCATGCGGAGTCCGTGTCGGCCGATCTGCGCGCCTACGCCCCACGCCTGCCGCTGGCCACCTACAGCAAGGTGCTCGCGCCGGACGTGAGCGGCGTGGTGCAGACCTACGATCCCCACACCTGTCCGGTGGGCTGTCCGATCGCGAACTGGAGCAATGCGTGGTTCGCCGATGAGGATGCCAACGGCCGCGGCATGCTGGTGATCCGCGACAAGTCCTCGACCGCGCCGGC
>DATAHD010000125.1:0-8802 GCA_036263395.1 Rhizomicrobium sp.
ACCGCCCTGCTCGAGGCCCGCTTCCTGTGGGGCGACCGCGCCGTGTTCGACGACATGCGCAAGAAGTTCTGGGCCGATGTCGCAAGCCGCGCCGGACCGGACTTCGTCGAGGCCAAGCTCGCCGAACGCGACCAGCGCCACCTGCAACAGGGCGAAAGTCGCTACCTCGTCGAACCTAATGTCAAAGAGGGCAAGGGCGGCCTGCGCGATCTGCAGACGCTCTACTGGATCGGCAAATATCTCTATGGCGTGGAAGATGCCGCCGACCTGGTCGAGCATGGCGTCTTCACGCGCGACGAATACAAGACCTTCCAGCGCGCCGAGGCGTTCCTGTGGAATGTGCGCGTGCATCTGCACTATCTCGCCAACCGCGCCGAAGAGCGCCTGACCTTCGATGCCCAGCCGGAGCTGGCGGCGCAGATGGGCTACAAGGGCGACAGCCAGCGCCGCGCGGTGGAGGCGTTCATGCGCGCCTACTTCCTCACCGCGAAGGACGTCGGCGATCTGACCCGCATCTTCTGCGCCGCGCTGGAGATGCAGAACAAGAAGCCGAAGCCGTCGCTTGCGCGCCTGCTGCCCGGTTTCCTGAAGCCACGCACCGGTACCGAGGATTTCTTCGTCGATAACGGCCGCCTGAACGCCAATCCCGGCATCTTCAAGCGCGATCCGGTCAACCTGATCCGCATCTTCCATCTCGCCGATGAGAAGGGCACCGACATCCATCCCGATGCGCTGCGCACCATCACACGCTCGCTCGACCTCATCACGCCCGCGCTGCGCGAGAACCGCGAGGCCAACCGGCTGTTCCTCGAAACGCTGTCCTCGCGCCGCACGCCGGAACGCACATTGCGCTGGATGAACGAGGCCGGTGTGCTGGGCAAATTCCTGCCGGAGTTCGATCACGCCATCGGGTTGATGCAGTTCAACATGTATCACCACTACACGGTGGATGAGCATCTGCTGCGCGCCGTCGGCAACGTCTCGCAGATCGAACATGGCGATCTTGCCAACGAACATCCGCTCGCCAGCGACATCATCAAGCGCATCCAGAACCGCGAAGTGCTCTACGTTGCGCTGCTGCTGCACGACATTGCCAAGGGCCTGCCGGGCAATCATTCGATCGTCGGTGCGGAGATCGCACTCACTGTCTGCCCACGCCTCGGCCTGTCGCAAGCCGATACCCAGATCGTGTCGTGGCTGGTGAAACAGCATCTGCTGATGAGCGACGTTGCCCAGCGCCGCGATATCCAGGATCCCAAGACGGTGCGCGACTTCATCGCCGAAGTGCAGACACCGGACAAGCTGCGTTTGCTGTTAATCCTCACCGTCTGCGATATCCGCGCCGTCGGCCCCGGCGTTTGGAACGGCTGGAAGGGCCAGCTGCTGCGCGAGCTGTATTACGCTGCCGAAGGCATCATGACCGGCGGCGATGCGATCCCGGCCCGCGCCGCGCGTGTGGAAGCCGCCAAGGCCGCGCTCGCCGACCGCATCAAAGACATGCCGGAGAAGGATCGCGAACGCGCGCTCGCCCGCCACTACGACGCCTACTGGCTGGCCTTCGAGGCGCATGAGCACGAATGGCACGCGCGCGTCACCACGGCCGCCGACGCCAAGGGCGATCTGCTGACACTTGCCGCCGAGTCCAACGACTTCCGTTCGGTGACGGAGATCGTCGTCTACACGCCCGACCACCCGGGCCTGTTCGCCAAGCTCGCCGGCGCCATCGCCGTGAGCAACGGCTCGATCGTCGATGCGAAGGCGTTCACCACCTCAGACGGCTTCGCGCTCGACGTCTTCTCCATTCAGGACGCGGAAGGCCACACCTTCGGCGACGCGAGCCGCATCGAACGCCTGCGCCAGGCCATCGCCAAGGTGCTGGGCGGCGAAATCCGCCCGCATCAGGTTCTCGCCAAACGCCCGCGCCACAAGCGCACCAAAGCGTTTGCGATGGAAGCGCGCGTGAACTTTGACAACGAAGCCTCCAACCGCGCGACGGTGCTGGAGGTCGAGGGCCTCGACCGCCCCGGCTTCCTCTACGACGTCGCGGAAGGCATCTTCGACAGCGGTCTGTCGATCTCTTCCGCGATCATCGCGACCTATGGCGAGCGCGCCAGCGACGTCTTCTATGTGCGCGACGGCTTCGGCCACAAAGTGATCCATCCGGATCGCATCAAGGCCATTCGCACCCGGCTGCTCCGTGCGCTCGAAGGTGAAAAGACCGACGCCTGATCGCTCGGTCGGTCTGCGCGATTTCCTATCGTCGCGTCCATTTTTCCGGCATGTTTTCACCGGACACTGTTGCATAACTTCCAAGATCAATTTGTTTCGCACCGCCAGACTGATCGAAGCATGAACTCGCTTCTCGGTTTGCGCCCCAGATGCCAAGATGGAACCCGGGGTTGGAGTGTGGGCTGCCGGTATGCTGGATCGCGATCAGCACAATGATCTGATCGCTCGCGTCTATGCGTCGGCGCTGGGTCAGGCGTCGTGGGTGGACACGATGCGGTGCGTCTCTAATGCGTTCCACAGCAGCGCTTCGCTGTGCCAGATCGCCGATTCCTCGTTCCGCTATGTCATTCAGGAGAACCACGGCTATTCGCGTGATTTCGCCGAGTGGTACTACGCCAGCGAGGCGTTCGCGAACGACCCGCGCCCGCCTTACTTCCGTTCGGTGCGGCCCGGATCTATTTACTACGACCATGCGCTGTTCGACGTCGACGAGATGTACCGCAACCCGATTGTTCGGGAGTCGTGCGACATCCTTGGTGTCAGTTACCAACTCGGCATGGTCGTACCGTTGCCGAACCAGCACCTCGGCACGTTCACGCTGCTCAGCACCGAAGAAGAAGGGCACGCGAGCCACGAGGCGATAGAGGCGTTTCAGCGGCTGCTGCCGCATGTCGAGCAGGCGCTGTCGCTCGGGCACACGCTGCAGTTCGGTGCCGCGAAGGAAGCCGTGCTGCTCGATGCGCTGGCGCACAAGGCCGATGGCGTGATCATGCTGGCGCGCGGTGGTGCTCCGACCTTCATGAACGACACCGCAAGCCGCATCCTCGCCAGCGGCGACGGCCTCTCGTTGACGGCCGGTGCATTGCGTACCGCACGTGCGCCTGAAACGCGGCGGCTGCAAAACCTGATTGGCGCGGCGCTCGAAACCTGGCTGACCGACGCCAAGCCGCCGGGCGGACAGATACTGATTACACGACCATCAGGGCGACGTCCCTATGTCGTGCGCGTGATGCCGGCGCCGCCGGGACCGTCCTACCTGCTCGGTAGTACCGCGGCCTGCGTGCTGCACATCCACGATCTGGGCGCCGTGCGCGTGCCCGCCCCCGATACGCTGCACAGCGTGTTCGGCCTCTCGGAACGTGAAGCCGATCTCGCGATCGAACTGGTGCGCTGCGCCAACCTGCAGACCGCCGCCGCCAATGCCCGTATGGCCCTCAACACCGCGCGCAACCACTTGCAAAGCATCTTCCGCAAGACCGGCGTTTCCAGCCAGGCCGAAGCGGTGCAGCTTTTCAGCACCGGTTTCTGATCCATCAAAAGTCAGGTGTTAGCGCGTGTTCAGGTGTCTTAACGCGCCGTGGCCATGGATCGAAATCCTCTGGCGGTAGCGACGGCCTTCGGCTATACCCCCGCCTCATGAAGACGGCTCTGACAGCCCTGCACCGGACCCTGCTGCCCATCGGGCTTTGGCGGCGCGCCTGAACGCGCGCCTGTCGCGGGCAGCCGCGACCCTCTTCAACCAATTTCCGGATACATCGCCATGACGAACGAACCCACGCACCCGCAGCTTGTCCTTTCGGGTATGCAGCCGACCAACACGCTGCACCTCGGCAACTATCTCGGCGCCCTCAAGAATTGGGTGAAAATGCAGAACGAGATTCCGTGTCTCTTCTGCGTCGTCGATATGCATGCCCTCACGCAGGACTCCGGCTATGCCAAGCCGAGTGACGTTCACCGTGCCACCCGCGAAGTCGCGGCCGCCTATATCGCGGCCGGTGTCGATCCCACCAAGACGCCGATCTTCGCGCAGTCGATGGTGAAGGAGCACGCCGAGCTTGCGTGGATCTTCAACTGTGTGGCGCGCCTCGGCTGGCTCGACCGCATGACGCAGTTCAAGGAGAAGAGCGGCAAGCACAAGGAGCGCAGTTCCGTCGGCCTCTACACCTATCCGGTGCTGATGGCGGCGGACATCCTCGTCTACAAGGCAACGCATGTGCCGGTGGGCGAAGACCAGAAGCAGCACCTCGAGCTCGCACGCGACGTGGCGCAGAAGTTCAACAACGACTACGGCGTGCCCGGCTACTTCCCCCAGCCCGAACCGGTGATCACCGGCGCGGCAACGCGCGTCATGAGCCTGCGCGATGGACTGAAGAAAATGTCGAAGACGGATGAAAGCGACAACAGCCGCATCAACCTCACCGACAGCGCCGACACCATCGCGCAGAAGATCCGCAAAGCGAAGACCGATCCCAACCCCATCCCCGCGAGCAAGGATGAGATGAAGGATCGCCCGGAAGCCGAGAACCTGATCAACATCTACGCCGCGCTCGCCGACGACAAGCCGGAGACGGTGATGGCGGAGTTCGGCGGTCAGCAATTCTCTGCATTCAAAAACGCACTGGCCGATCTGACGGTGAGCAAGGTCGGACCGATCACCGAAGAGATGCGCCGCCTGATGGCGCAGCAGGACGAGATCGACCGCATTCTGCGCGCCAGTGCTGAAAAAGCCCGCGCGATCGCCGAGCCGATCATGCAGGACGTGAAGAAGCTCGTCGGGTTTGTTGTTTAGATCACAACACCGGTTGTCATCCCGGCCGAAGTGGAGCGCAGCGTAACGGAGAGCCGGGACCCATTCCTCCGCATGCTTCGGCCGTCCGAAGCGCCGGCACAATGGGTCCCGGATCTCCGCTTCGCTAACGCTACGCTTCGTCCGGGATGACAACTGTGTGTGTTTGCGGCAGCCACGTCTTGACCATCGCAACACCGTGCGTACCCTTCGCGAAAACGAAGGGAAAGAAACGCCATGTTCAAATTCGCTGCCGCTGCGTTCGCTGCTGCACTGCTTGTTGCCACACCGGTGCTCGCCGACGATGCGACCGATCCGGAGATCATGGCGACGATCAAGACATTCTCCGACGGCATGGCGAAAGGCGACACCGACAAGATCGCCGCCGCGCAGGTCGCGAACCCGACGATCATCGACGAGTTCTCGCCCTATCTGTGGACCGGCAACGGCTCGATCGCGGCCTGGGGCGGCGATTTCCAGAAGGACGCGACTGCCAAGGGCATCAGCGAGCCGAAGCTCGTCGTCGGCAAGGTGCAGCGGGCGCTGGTCGATGGCGACAAAGCCTATGTCGTTGCTGCCGCGAACTACACGTTCAAGCAGAACGGCATGATCATGGGCGAGAGCGCCACGATCACGATGGTGCTGAACAAGACCGCCGACGGCTGGAAGATCGCAGCCTGGTCTTTCAACTTCTAAGCCTGGCAACCGTCAGCCTCGCTTGACTGCCGGAACCAGCGGCATAGCCTTCCCCGATGACAGGTCGCCGGGAGGGTTTCATGTCGGCTGCTGAATCTGCGGGCAAGATCTGGGTCAATCGCGCCGATCTGGAGCCGGAAGATCCCGGCCCGCTTGCACCGCGCTATGTGCATGTGCCGCGCTTCGCGCCCGGCAGCGCGGAAGGCATCGCCTATCTCGATGAGCACGGTTACGTCGTCATCGCGAATGTGTTGAGCGCCAATGAATCCAGACAGGCGCTCGGGCTCACATGGGATTATCTCGAGCAGCTCGGCACCGGCGTTGATCGGAACGACGTCACAACCTGGCACGACGATCGCTGGCCCACCGCGGTGCATGGCGGCATCCTGCCTGGCCACGGCATCGGCCATTCCGCGGCGCAATGGTTCATCCGCTCCGCGCCCAATCTAAAGAAATCCTTCGCAGCCATCTGGGACACCGACGAACTCCTCGTCAGCTTCGACGGCATGGCGCTGTGGCGGCCGTGGGCGATCGAGCCGTCATGGAAAACCAATCGCGGCGGTTCGTGGCTGCACATCGACCAGCACCCGATCACGCGGCCGGGCAAACAGTGCGTGCAGGGCCTCGTAAACCTGCTGCCGATCTCACCGAAGACCGGCGGCAACGTGCTGATCCCCGGCAGCCACAAGAAATTCGCGTCGATCCCCGATGTCTATCCGCAGCGCCTCGGCAAAGTGCCGCTGAGCGTCGATCACTTCCGCTTCCCGTCCGACGACCCGATGCTCACCGGCACACCGCCGATCATGTGCCACATGGAGGCCGGCGATCTCCTTCTGTGGGACTCGCGCACCATCCATTGCAGCAGCGCCGCGCTCGAGACGCCGGACGCCAAGCCGGAGCTGATGCGCGCCGTCAGCCTCGTCTGCATGATGCCCAAACGCCTGACCTCACCCGAGGTGCTGGAGCAGCGCCGCCGCGCCGTCGATGGCGTGATCTCGACGACCAACTGGACCGACAAGTTCATCAACGCCGACAAATTCCCCCAGATCACGATGGCACCCAACACCGACCGCTATCGCCGCCCCACACCGCCGGTGCTGACGGACTACCAGCGGGCGCTGGTGGGATAATCAGGCCAGCGTCGTGGCGATCGGGATGCCCGCACGCAGCGCCAGCGTCACCGGCGTCTTTTCCGCGATCTCCGCCATGCGGGCACTCTGTTCGGCGTCCATGCCTTCGATGGTGAGGGTGCGATCGATCTTCACAGTGCGGTTCTCGTCGCGATAGCAGGTCAGCGCGACGGAGAGGCCGGTGAAGGTCCAGCCCTTGCGCTCCGCATACATCCGCAGGGTAATCACGGTGCAGGCGCCCAGCCCAGCGGTCACAAGCGCGAAGGGGTTTGGGCCTGCGTCCAATCCACCGCCGCCGGGGCCTTCGTCCGAGATAATGTCGTGATGCCCGGCCCGGATGTCGGCGCGATAACGTGCGTCTGCCAGTTTGATGACGGCGTTGGCGTGGGCAATCGTGCGTTCGTGTTCTTCACTCATGGGGTCGCTCTCGATGGGGGAATGGCTTGAATACCGTACGACAATTTTGGCGGTAAAGCGGTCTAGGGGCTCAGCCTGATCGTCGTGTCGGGTGGGAGCCCTTGATCCTGCGGACCCGTTTGCCCGTAGGACCAGTCATTTCTATGATAGTGGCAGACAGAACAAGGGGTTGGAGACGACATGCTCGGATTAATGCAGGACTGGCCGCTGCTGGCCCACAAGATCATCGATCATGCCGCGCTGTATCACGGCGACCGGGAGATCGTGAGCCGGTCGGTCGAAGGGCCGATCCACCGCACCAACTATGCCGAAATCGCCGTCCGCTCCCGCCGGGTGGCGGAGGCGCTGGACCGCCATGGCATCAAGCTGGGCGACCGCGTCGCCACCCTGTGCTGGAACACCTGGCGCCATATCGAGGCGTGGTACGGCATCATCGGGCTGGGCGCGATCTATCACACGTTGAACCCCCGCCTGTTCCCGGACCAGATCGCCTACATCGCGAACCATGCCGAAGACAAAGTGCTGTTCTTCGACATCACCTTCGCCAAGCTGGTCGAAGAACTGGCGCCGAAGCTTCCGAACGTGAAACTCTACATCGCGATGACCGACAAGGCGCATCTGCCGGATGTGAAGATTCCGAACCTCGTCGCCTATGAAGATTTCATCGCCGACACCACAGGCACCTTCGAGTGGAAGGAGTTCGACGAGAACACCGCCTGCGGCCTCTGCTACACCTCCGGCACGACGGGCAATCCGAAGGGCGTGCTCTATTCACACCGTTCGAACGTGCTGCATGCCCTCGTCGCGGCGCAGACAGATGCGCAGGGCGTATCCAGCCGCGACAGCATCCTGATGGTGGTGCCGATGTTCCACGCCAATGCGTGGGCGCTCGCGTTCAGTGCGCCGATGGTGGGCGCCAAGCTGGTGCTGCCGGGATCGAAGATGGACGGCGATTCCATCTGCGAGTTGCTCACCGGCGAGAAGGTGACGATGAGCGCCGCGGTGCCGACGGTGTGGCTGGCGCTGTTCCAGCATCTGGAGAAGACCGGCATCAAGCTGCCGCATCTCAACCGCGTGATCATCGGCGGCTCGGCCTGCCCGCGCTCGATGATCGAGGCGTTCGAGAAGGACTACAACGTGCAGGTGATCCATGCCTGGGGCATGACCGAGATGAGCCCGCTGGGGACGCTCGGCACCCTCAAGCACAATGTCGCCGAGATGCCGCATGACAAGCAGCTCGACTACAAGTGCAAGCAGGGCCATCCGGTGTTCGGCGTGGAGATGAAGATCACCGACGACGAGGACAAGGAGTTGCCGCGCGACGGCAAGGCGTTCGGACGCCTGAAAGTGCGTGGGCCGTCGATCGCCAAGGGCTACTTCCGCGGCGAAGGTGCCTCGTCGTTCGACGACGAAGGCTGGTTCGATACGGGCGATGTCGCGACTCTCGATCCCGAGGGCTACATGACCATCACGGACCGCGCCAAGGACGTGATCAAGTCCGGCGGCGAGTGGATCAGCACCATCGAGATCGAGAACATCGCGGTCGGCCATCCCAACGTGGCGGAAGCGGCTGTGATCGGCGTCTATCATCCCAAGTGGGACGAGCGGCCGCTGCTGATCCTGGTGAAGAAGCCGGGCAAGGACGTGACGCGCGAGGAGATGCTGCAATATCTCACCGGCAAGATCGCCAAATGGTGGATGCCGGATGACGTGGCGTTCGTGGACGAGATACCGCACACGGCGACCGGCAAGATCCAGAAGATC
>DATAHD010000126.1:0-16839 GCA_036263395.1 Rhizomicrobium sp.
TACGAGGCCGTTCGGATACCCGCCGCCGCCACCGCCCTGGAACGTGATCGAGTCCACGCCGCAGCCGACGACGATCTGCGCACCTTCGTCGGTGACATAGCGCGACGCCATCGCGATCGCCTGCAGGCCGGAGGAGCACGCACGGTTCACGGTCGCGCCCGACGTGGTGATCGGCAGATCGGCGAGCAGCGCCGCATTGCGCGCCACATTGCCCGAACCGGCGACGCAGCCGGCGATTACGTCTTCCACTTCGCCCGGCTCGCACTTGGCGCGCGCCACGGCATGCTTGATTGCATGCGCCAGCATCTCGGTGTTCGACGTGTTGTTGAACCCGCCGCGCGCCGCTTTCGCGAGGCCGGTCCGGGCATAGGAAACGATGACGGGTTCACGCATTGGCAGTCTCTCCCTTGAGGTTTTTGTACTGGCCGCGATCTAGCCCCCTTTGAAACACCCGATCAAGCCGCGGCGGAAAGATGGAACGTGTTCCAACTCCACCCCTCCACGAGCGCAGCGAGCTGGAGGGGTCGGCAGCGCAACGCGCTGACGGGGGAGGACGCGCGAAAGCTGGAGCGATTCTCAGAAGTCCGGCGGCGCGGCCAAGAGGAGCAGTATTCCTCCCATGATGAGTAGCAACAGGCCACTGAGCACCAGCGTTGCAGCCCAATTAGTTTTCGCAAAATAGCGAAGCGCTGCGGCTATCACGATAGCAGCCGGCAATGCGATGGCAAACGGTATTGCAATCCAATGCATCTATCGCTCCAGCGATCTATCGATGAGCCTACCCCAGAAAATGCAAAGCCCGCGGATCGCTCCGCGGGCTTTGCCAATCCAATCAAACGCGAGCGCTTAGTTATAAATCTCGAACAACCCCGCGCCGCCCTGGCCGCCGCCGATGCACATCGTGACGACGCCGTACTTCGCACCGCGGCGCTTGCCTTCCATCAGAAGGTGGCCGGTCATGCGCGCGCCGCTCATGCCGAACGGATGGCCGATGGAGATCGAGCCGCCGTTGACGTTGTACTTCGCCGGATCGATGTGCAGCTGGTCGCGCGAATACAGACACTGCGACGCAAACGCTTCGTTCAATTCCCACAGGTCGATATCGTCGACCTTCAGGCCGTGACGTTCCAGAAGGCGCGGTACCGCGAACACCGGGCCGATGCCCATCTCGTCCGCGCCGCAACCGGCGGCGGCCCAGCCCATGAAGCGACCCATCGCCTGCAGGCCGCGCTTCTCGGCTTCCTTCTCGCTCATCACAACAACTGCCGCGGCGCCGTCCGAGAGCTGCGACGCATTGCCGGCGGTGATGAAGTTGCCCGCACCCTTCACCGGCTCGAGCTTCGCGAGACCTTCGAGCGTCGTGTCCGGACGATTGCATTCGTCCTTGGTCACGACGTAGTCGACGATCGACTCCTGCTTCGTCGCCTTGTCCACGACCTTCATCTTGGTCGCCATCGGCACGATCTCGTCCTTGTACTTGCCGGCCTGCTGCGCGGCGGCCGTACGGCGCTGCGATTCCAGCGAGTACTCATCCTGATATTCGCGGCTGACGTTGTAGCGCTTGGCCACGATGTCGGCGGTATCGATCATCGCCATGAAGATCGCCGGATATTCCGCAACGAGGCGCGGATCGACATTGCCCTGGCCCATGCCCGGGTTCGGGATCGACAGCGTCTCGACGCCGCCCGCCACGATCGGCCCGGTGCCGTCGCCGCCGCGGATGGAGTTCGCCGCCATCGCGATGGACTGCAGGCCCGAGGAGCAGAAGCGGTTGATCGTGACGCCAGCCGTCGTCTCCGGCAGACCGGCGAGCAGGCCGCCGAGACGCGCCAGGTTGCCGCCGCCATGCGCGACGTTGCCCATGTACACGTCTTCGATTTCCGCCGCCGGAACGCCCGAGCGTTCGACTGCGTGCTTGATCGCATGACCGGCGATCGTCATGGCCGGCGTCATATTGAATCCGCCGCGCCCGGCCTTGGCCAGACCCGTGCGGGCGTAAGAAACGATAACGGCGTCGTTGCTGCTCATTGTAGGCGTAGTCCCTTCCTGGAGTGATGTTTGGTTGGGGCGGACAGTGGCCCATATGGCCGGGGGGCGCTAGGGGTAGTCCGCCGCAGGGGCCATGCGTTGGGGCGGCGGGGCAGGGGAGGACAAATGACCAATCGGCAGGCAATTTCCGGTACTGGCGCAGCCGCGAGCACCCATGCTCGGTGAGCGGGTCGACATCGGAGGCCGCTCGCTGCACATCGTCGCCGCCGGAAACGGCAGCCCGACGGTCGTATTCGAATCTGGTGGTGCCGGCGGCTCGGCGATCCAGGACATGCCACTCCTACGCCGCGTCTCCACTTTCACGCGCGCTGCGATCTATGACCGCGCCGGTCTCGGCTGGAGCGATCCCGCACCGCCTGGCCGCAGCTTCGCGGAACGCGCCGCCGATCTGCACGAAATTCTCGTGCGCACGCAGAAGCCGCCGTTCGTCTTGGTCGGCTCTTCGTTCGGCGGTCTGCTCGCCCGCATGTTCTGCAAACTCTATCCCAACGATGTCGCCGGCATGGTGCTGGTCGATGGCGGCGACGAAGCGAAGTACTTCTCCACGATGCCGCGCATGCGCGCCCGCCACGAACGCGAGGTGCGCGAGGAAGCCGAGCGCGCCGACAGCGGCGAACTGCGCGCGCGATTGGAAAAGGCGCTCAGCCGCACACAACTCTTCACCGACGCGGAGAAGGCTGCCTTCCTCGAAGTCGTCCCCCGCCGCAGCCACTACATGACCGCGCTCGACGAATTCACCGCCATCGACGCCACGCCGCCGGAACAACAACGCGCCGGGGGCTTCGGCACATTGGGCAGCCGCCCGCTCATCGTCCTCAGCCACGGCATCCCCGGCACGCTGCCCGAATGGGAAGAGGGCTACGACGCCTCGCAGGACTATCTCGCATCGCTCTCCACCAACGGCATCCGCATCGTCGCCGAAGGCGTCGGACACTCCATCGGCATGGAGCATCCCGATCTGGTCGCCGCTGCGATCAGGGCCGTTGTCGAAACCGTGCGCGGCAAACCCTTCGATGTCGGGGAGGTGAGGCGTTTGGCGCGATCAGTGTCGTAATGCGATAGCTGCCGCTTCCTGCAGCACCGTGTCGGCGGGGGACTGCACGACCGGAATCTTGATAGCGATGTCGGGAACGACACCCCGCGGGCGCTCGTCTCCATTGGGTCTGACGATCAGGGCTTTGGGATAGCCAACCGCAATCCCTGTGTTGGGAAGGATGAACTTCTCCATCGCGCCATGCGCCGTTGCCATGTCGGACGTTTCCTCTCCGATGATCGTTCCGAACCGGTAGTCCTGCACCAGGGCCGCGACAGAGGTCGCGTTTGAATAGGACTGCCGGTCGATGAGCACGAAGACTTTGCCCGCGAAACGTCCCTCCTTGCGCGGTTGTGCAGGAGCGATTTCGAAGTCGACCAGATCGCCGTTCCGTGCACCGGCGTAGAGTTTTGCATATTGCTGCGACACCGGGCCGGCGGCTTCGGCATCATGTGCAATGCGCTCGGCGTTGGCGGAGGTCGATTCCGGACTGACGCGCACCTTGAATTTGGAGAAGAAGCGGAACGGGCGGTCGGCAAACCACGCAACCATCGCATCGCTGAACAGATTGTCCCCGCCCGGATTGCCGCGCAGGTCAATGATAAGACGGCTGCAGTTCGCGGCCTGAAACTTGCTGAAGGACGCGTCGATGAACGTGCGAAAGCCTGACACGTCCCACTCGTCCGCTCCGGTCTTGGCATCGGCGTTGTAAAACGGTCCCGGCTTCAGGTAGGCGACGTTGTGTTCCAGAACCTTCGCGTCGCGCATCGGCGTGTCGAGATTAAGGGGTTGAGGCCCTGCCGATCCGAAGGTTTGCATCTCCGCCTTGGTGCGTGCGGGAACGGTTGCCGAATACGGCACACCGTCGCGGCGCAACGTCAGATCGACGCGCTCTGCCGTTCCAAGCTCGAGCCACAGATAAAGGGGGAAATCGTACTCCATGAGAGAATGCGCCATGTAGGCAGTCTCGGCCGAAACGTGGCGCTCTGTGCGCGCCAGCCACGTCGCCATGGGTTCGCGGTTGATGGCCACGATCTCGTCGCCGGTGTGGATGTCGGCCAAACCGCTTTCATTCGTCGCGACATAGCTTTTGCCGTCCACAATCCGAAGTGTCAGCGGAAATGCTTTGCCGCCGCTCTCCAGGTATTTGCTCCATGTGGCGAACGGTGCGTCCACGCGCGTGTGTCCCATGTGAACAAGGGCCGCGAACATCTCGAACCGGATTTCGGCCTCGGACTTTGTCATGGGTGCGCTGAGCCCGGCGAGGAACTGGCTATAGGCGCGATCCAACTCGGCCTTTGGCGTGAACGCATAAAGGTCGATATGCGCTGACTGAAGCCCATCATACATGCGCTCGAAATCGGCGCGCAGTTCGGCTGGCGAGAATTGCTGCGCGCTAGGCTCGCAAAGTGCCTTCGTGCTCAGGCTCGCCGAGAACAAAACGCATGCCAGCAAGAACCATCGCATAAGGCATCTCCACACTGTCCCGCTGTAATTATGCGGTCGCGCCTTATGTTAGAAGGGCGGCAAACCTCCTTTTTTCCTGACCAGGCTAGACGATGCGCCAGACATTAACCCTTGGAGACTGGCACGCGGATTACCGCTCCGGGACGCTCACGCGCGATGGCGAAATGATCGGCATTGAGCCGAAGGTGATGGACCTTCTGTTTCTTCTTGGCAGCGAACCAGGACGTGTCTTCGGTCGGGAGGAAATCGCAAACGCGCTCTGGCCGCGCACCACCGTGAACGAAGATGCGCTGGCGCGATGTGTATTCAAATTGCGCCGCGCACTTGGTGATCACTCCCGCAATTCCTCGATTGTCGAGACTGTACCAAAGCGGGGATACCGGCTTGTCTCGGGCGGTTGCCCGGAACAGGAAACGCTCCGTCACGCCGAAGCGTTCTATTATCAGTTCACGCGCGCCGACAACGAGGCGGCCATTGCTCTCTACGAGCGTGCGATCAGAAATGATGCGACTGACGCCTCTGCGCTTGCGGGGCTTTCCAATTGCTTGGTGCAGCGTGCGGTGCGCTGGCTGGGAAACCGTCCGCGCAGCACTCTGAGCGATGCGCTGGAAACCGGTGCGCTGGCATCGCTCGACGCGCAAAAGCTTCTGAACGATGCGCTGATCTTGTCGGATCGCGCTGCCGCTCTCCGCCCGCGTGATCCCACGGCGCTCAAGGCGCGGGGCCTTGCGCTGATCGCGCTGAGCCGATTTGCCGAGGCGCGCTGCGTTCTTGAACAGGCGCTTCTGCTCGATCCCAAGGCTTGGAGCGTGCTTGTCAATCTCGCGGACCTTGACGGGATCGAAGGCCACGCGGCTCGCGCGCTGCACAATCTCGAACGCGCTTACGATGCGATGCGCGAGGCTTACCGCCGGGATGCCGTTCTGATCCGTCCCTGGCACGCGGCGCTTGGGACACTGATTGCCGAACGTCATCTTGCATTGGGGGACGATGTGCAGGCCGCCGTCTGGTATCGCCGCGTGATCGCGCTTGCCCCACTGAACGAGAATGCCATCGCCGGTCTCGCCAAAATTCTGGTGATGACCGGTGACGTCACGGCGGCGCGCGCCCTTTGTCTGGATGTCATTGCACGCGTCGGTGAGAGCGAACTTTGTGAAACCGTCCTCTCGTCGCTGGAGGCGTAAGCAGGCCGCTGTGCCGAGCGCGCGCAACCCGGCAGGGCGTGCAAAGCCTTCTTCAACTGCGCGCCTTTACGCGGAGCGCGTCAGCTGATCCCCGGCACCGGATAGCGGCGGCAGAATTCGCGCACCTCGTCGCGCAGCCGCGTCACCGCCGCCGTGTCGTTGGCATTCTGCAGTGCGCGCACGATCCAGCCGGCGATCAGCCGCATGTCGTCGTCTGTCATGCCGCGCGTCGTGCAGGCCGGCGTGCCCAGCCGCACACCGGAGGGCCGCAGGGGAGGGCGCGGGTCGTCGGGGATCACCTGCTTGTTCGTCGTGATACCCACGGCATCGAGCGCCTGCTCCGCCGCGCGCCCGTCCATCCCGAAGCTGCGCACGGTGTCGATCACCAGCAGATGGTTCTCCGTCCCGCCCGTCACCAGCACCACATCCATCGCGGTCAGCGCATCGGCCAGCGCTTTGGCATTCGCCAGCGTCGCCTGCGCGTATTCGCGGAACGCCAGCTCCGCCGCTTTCTTGAACGTCACCGCCGCGCCCGCGACGTTGTTCATGTGCGGCCCGCCCTGCAGCCCCGGAAACACCGACGCATCGATCTGCTTGGCATATTTTTGCCGGCACAGGATGAGTCCACCGCGGGGCCCGCGCAGCGATTTGTGCGTCGTGGTCGATACCACATCGAACCCGGCATCGAACGGATTGCGCATCACGTCCGCTGCGATCAACCCGCCGATATGCGAGACGTCGGCAAAGGTGATCGCGCCAACCTCATCCGCCACCCGCTTGAACGACGCATAGTCGTAATCGCGCGGATACGACGAATACCCGCACAGCACCATCTTCGGCCGGGTCTCACGCGCCAGTGTCATCAGCGCATCGAAATCGATCGCGCCACCGGCCTCGGGCGACGACTTGTAGCGCACAAAGTTGAACACCCGCCCCATATGCGAAACCGGCGCGCCATGCGTCAGGTGCCCGCCATGCGAAAGGTCCATCGCCAGGATCGTGTCGCCGGGCTCCAGAAGGCCGAAATACACCGCCTGATTCATCGGCGAGCCGGACAGCGGCTGCACATTCGCGTGTTCTGCGCGGAACAACGCACAGGCGCGCTCCCGTGCCGCAGTCTCGATGATGTCGGTGTATTCCTGTCCGCCATAGTAACGGCGGCCGGGATAGCCTTCCGAATACTTGTTGGTCAGTACCGAACCCAGAGCGGCGAGAACCTCCGGGTACGTATAATTCTCCGACGGGATCATCTCGACCCCATCGACCTGACGGCGCTCTTCGTTTGCAATGGCCGTTTCGATAACGGAATCAAAATTGCGAAGGTCGTGGCGGTGCGCGTCCATGGGCGTCCTCCTTGTTCCAAGGATGGACCGATGCATCTGCATCGGCTGCCCAGGCGATCGGCTTACAACGTCCGCGCTTCCCGATGGTGTCCCATCTCATGTCGCCAGTCGCGCGGCAGGTAAAGTATAGCATCAGCAAAGACGCAACACGAGTTCTACTTGAAGCTTGGTTGTGTTAACCGTATGGTCAATTCAGCCGGGCGTTGGACAAGAATAAGGAAATCTCGGCGGCGTGTGCGGGGAGAACGCGTATGGATGCGCACAGCATGGCGCATGCGTTTTTGAATGGTCACGATTGGTATCGCGTAGAAACACCCCTCGATTATCTTCGGGCCGCGTTGTGGTGCGCAGCCAATCTGGTAACGGCCGTGGCGTACTTCTTCATCCCGGCGGAGATCGGGCACTGGCAGGCGGCTCTGCCCTTTGCGACATCGACGCTGATAGGCCGCTTGTTCATGGGCTTCATCGCCTTTTGCGGTCTGTCGCATCTTTCGATGCTGGCCATCATGCAGACCGCGCCCTGGTGGGCGGTCCTCACAATCTATCTGCCGATGGCGTTGGTGTCGGTGGCAACCGTCCTGGTCCTCAGACGCGAGCGGAGCCTCATCGTCGCCGTTCTCTCGAACGTCGGTAAGGCGTTGCGCGCGGAGCGGTAATGACCCTCAGACTTGGCAAAGCGTTACCCGAGTCCGGTAGCCTCTCCCCGGACTGGAGTGCGGCGCGCGATGCGGTCGACCGGCTCGAACAGATGCGCGGTCATTATCGCTACTGGGTTATCGGCGTGAGCGGCATCGCGCTCGCGCTTATCCTGGCGCTCGCTGCCGCCGTCATGGTGGTGATCAGCGGCCAGCAGCTCGCCCAGGACCTCGAACTCGTGCAGCACACCAACACCGTGCTGATGACGGCGGCAGACGTGCGCGAAAGTCTGCTGACAGCAGGCGTTGAACGCCGCAGCTATCTCCTGACCGACGCACCGGCCCATCTCGCCGCCTATCAAAAGGCGCGCGGCGCCTCGATGCTCCAGATCGATCGGCTTGCCAATCTCGTTGCCGACAATCCCGAACAGCATCATCGCGTCGTTTCGCTGCGCCAGTTCGTGGCCGACCGCTGGGTCAGTTTCGATCACGAGTTTGCCACTGCCGATCTAGCAACGATCCGCAGCCGTATGCAGGGCACCGTGGCCGAAGCATTGGCGCGCGGCTACAACGACAAAACCGTCCGGTTGTTTGCCGACATTCGCGAGACCGAACTCAACCTTCTCGCCGCGCGCCAGGCACAAAGCGCACAAACGCAGGTGTGGCTGCTCAGTTCGGCAGCGCTCGCGATCCTGTTCGCGCTCGCCGCCGCCGCCGGCGGCGCAATGCTGATTTATCGCCAACGCGCCGCGCAGCGGACCGAGAAGCTCACGCTCGAACTGATGCACATGCAGCGGCTCGGCATAATGAACCAGACCTCCGCGGTCTTGGCCCACGAGATCAACCAGCCCCTCAGTGCGGCGCGGAATTATCTCTCCGCGCTGCACTTGGCGATCTCGTCGGGCGACCCGCAGGGTACCGCACAAGATCTTTCCGGCAAGGCCGGGGCGCAGGTGCAGCGCGCCGCGGAGATCGTGCGCCGCCTTCGCAACTTCATCGCCCACCGCGACAACGAACGGGCCTTCGTGAATCTCGAACTCGTCGTCGGCGATGCCGCCACCTTGCTCGCGACGATCGACAGCGCCGTCGAATTGAAGACCGATATCGCGCCCTCGCTGCCGCATGTCCTGATCGACCGCATCCAGATCCAGCAGGTGCTCGTCAATCTGATGCGCAACGCCGTCGAGGCGATGCAGGCGAGCGACGCGCGTCAGATCATTCTGGAAGTCGTGCCGAAGGACGAGAAGGAGGTGGAGGTCACCCTGCGCGACACCGGCCCCGGCATCCCGCGCGACGTCCTGCGCCGCATGTTCCAGCCCTTCGCCTCCGGCAAATCCGGCGGCATGGGCGTCGGCCTCGCGATCTGTCAGTCGATCGTCACCGCCCACGGCGGTCGCATCTGGGTAGAGTCGCCACCAGATCGCGGCGCAACCTTCCACTTCACGCTGCCCTGCGTCTCCGAAGTTGGCGATGCGGGGCAGGGCTGAGCGCGCCTATTTCAGCTTCGCCCGCGGGTCGTACTTGGTGCCCCACTTCTCGAGGAACGCCTTCAGCTCGGCGTCCGGCTTGTCGGGCAGGGTGACCGTCAGCTTCACATAGAGATCGCCGGCCTGTTCACCGCCATTGGCGGAGCCGTGCGCCGGCATGCCTTTGCCGCGCAGCCGCAACACCGCGCCGCTGTTCGAACCGGCCGGGATCGACATCGACACAACACCCGTCAGCGTCGGCACTTCGACCTTGCCGCCGTTCACGGCTTCCGCAAGCGAGATGGGAAGATCCATCCGCAAGTCATTGCCATCGCGCACATAAAACGGATGCGCCGCCACCGACACCTGCAGCAGCAGATCGCCCTGCGGCCCGCCGTTGCTGCCCGGTCCGCCTTGTCCGCGCAGACGGATCGTCTGCCCGTCGGTCAGCCCGGCGGGAATGCGCACATCGACCTCGCGGCTGTCCGGCATGGTCACGCGCCGCGTGCCACCCTTCGCCGCTTCCTCGAAACTCACCGTCACGCGCAGCGAATAGTCATCGCCGCGCACCGCCTGCGGACGGCCACCGCGGCCACGCCGGCCGCCGCCGCCAAGTCCGCCGAACAGGTCGGCGAAAATGTCTTCGGCCCGAAAGCCCTCGGCCTGCTCGCCGCCCTGGTTGTTCCAGGTGAATTCGAAATCGCGCGCGCCTTGCCCGCCACCGCCGAACGGCCCGCCGCGAAAGCCGCCATGCTGGCGCGGATCGAAACCGCGCGGATTGCCCTGCTCATCGATCTCGCCCGCGTCGTATTTCGCGCGCTTTTCCTTGTCGCCCACGATGTCGTAGGCGGCGCCGATCTCCTGAAACTTCTTCTGGGCCGCCTGATCGCCCTGATGCTTGTCGGGATGGTGCTTCTTGGCCAGCGTGCGAAAAGCCTTCTTGATCTCGGCTTCGCTCGCGGTCTTCGAAACGCCCAGGATTTCGTAAGGGGTAGCCATAATCTCTCCGGCCGCGTCCCGGTTCCGAGTCGCGGATACGCGCACAATATAGGAACGGCCTCGCCAAATTCTAAGGCGGAAATCGACGCTTTGGTTCCGTGGCGAAATCTTGCCCGGTGGGGCCGGTCCGCTAAGGTCCGGCCATCTCAACCTCACTTTGGAGTTTCAGGAAATGGCCGCCTATGTCGTCTTCACCCGCGAGCGCACACGCGATGCGGAAGAGCTTGCCGCGTACAGCAAGGCCGCTGGCGCCGCCGGTGCCGGCCATCCGATCAAGCCGCTCGCCCTCTATGGCAAGCATGAGTCGCTCGAAGGCTCCGCCCATGAAGGCTGCGTGATCCTCGAATTCCCGACCGTCGATGCCGCCAAGGCCTGGTACAACAGCCCGGCCTATACCGCCGCGCGCGCCCATCGCTTCGCCGGCGCCGACTATCGCGTGTTCATCGTCGAAGGTTTCTCGATGCCTTCCTAAAGACGTACTCGTCGAGCGGCACCCAACCGCCGCTCGACGAACGCTCTTAGTTCAAGAGCGCGAATTCGTGGTCGCTGCGCCGGGTCATCGTCTGGCGCAGCGTCACCCGCTCCCCGACGATCTCAACCGTTCCCTCATAGACCAGCCGATTGCCGCGCCAGCCGGCCGCATCGGTCCGCACGCTGTTGCCGGTCACGTCTATCGACATACTCACGAACCGCCGGATCACCGGATTGAAGGTGGTCCAGGTCTGGTCCTGCTCCGCGCCGTCATAGGTGTCTGACTGCGCCAGCCAGACGCCACCCAGCCGTTGCGCGATATGGCTCTTGCCGTGTGAGACGCTCGCCTTCCGTTTGGCCGTCGCGAACACCGTCGTCGTCACGTCCCAATCGCCGACCATGAAGGCGAGGGACTTCATCTCAAGCGCCGGCTTCCCGAGCTGCGCCGCAAGCTTGGGATCGCGCGCCAGCTTCGCATCGACCCGGTCATACAGCGACGGCTCAGCCGCCTGTGCGCCTGACAACATCGCAAACAGCAGGGCTGTGGATGGTCCGATTTTCGGAAGCCAGTGCATGTGCTTACCCCTCGCTGCTCATACGCGAGACGAGGGTGTGAGGATCACTGCGCGGGGGAGGGGGCCTGCGTGTCCGATGACGCGTGGCCGTTGAGCACCGCCAGCCGATCGCGCGCTGCCGTCACCCCGTGCGTCGCTGCCGCAGCGTAGTATTGCTTCGCCAGCTTCAGGTCCGCGGGCACGACCTGGCCCGCTTCATACATCTGACCGAGTTCGTACTGCGCAACAGGATGGCTCGCGGCCGCCGCCAGTTGCAGCCAGGGCAGCGCCTCCTGCGGATCAGCCGGCCCACCTTCGCCGTTGAGCAGCATCTCGCCGAGATCGGCTTGCGCTGTCGGAAGCCCAGCCTTTGCCGCCCGCTCCAGATACTCCCTCGCCTTCGCCGGGTCTTTCTCGACGCCTTCACCTTTCCGCAGCATCAGCGCGACGTTGCGCATCGCCGCGACATCGTTCTGCGCGCAGTCGACCCAGATGTCGTACGCCTTCTTGTAGTCGCCGGCGTCATACGCCTGCACCCCTTCGGCAAACTTCTCCGGCGACGCGGGCACCGCCGCCCCGCTCACACACCCTGCAAGCGCGACGCAGAGGCATAGGACGCGCAGCGCAGGGAATAGACCACGTCTCTCATCCGTCTTTGCTGTGACGCCCATGGTGTTAGATGTTTTCCGTGTCATCATTTGGCCATGACGGCGGTTGTTTCACGCGCCTAGTTTGCTGCGCGAAGATTGGAGCAGTCCGATGAAGGTGCAAGCGGTGAGTTTGGCCGTCCTCCTCGGGATCGGCCTTTGCGGGGTGGCGAACGCCTACGAATACAAGCTTCAGTTCACGCCGAATCCCGGTGCGCTGGGGTTGGCCGTCGCCGGATATGAGTTCAGCGGCACCAACGTCGTCGGCAATTGCAGCTACTACACCCAACATAGCGGCTCCGGACGCGGCGGCGGCTACCACACCTACAAAACCTACTACAACAACACCTGCACCTGGGATCGCTACGGCAATCTGCTCGGCATGGTGGCGGGCGCACCGACGGCGCCCACCGTCCTTTATGTCAGTGGCACGCAGACGGTTTACGCACAGGACAGCAGCGGCGATACCACCGGCAGCGACTCGAACGGCATAGGCGGCTTCGTCAACACGCTCGGCTCCCACTACTCGTGGCTGACGCCGAACGCCTATGCGGTGATCCCGCAGCAGACGCAGACATTGAAGTTCACGCTCAAAAGCGACGGCGAATTTCCGCTGCTCATTTCCTCTGTCGGCGTGACGGCCGGTGCGAAGGCGGTCGTCAGAAGCACCAACTGCGTCGGCTCGCTGAACACCGGCGCCACCTGCAACGTCGCGATCAAATACAATCCGATGAAGTTCTGTTCGCCGACAGGCCTCGCCTATGACACGCTGTCGCTTCAGGTCACGTCGAATGCAGGGCAGGCGAATGACTTCGTCCAGCACTACACCATCACGCTGACCGCTAAAAATTCCGACAGCGAGAATTGCCCGTAGTGCTACAAAAACTGCGGCTCACTCGCAGTCGCGGACCTGCGTGCGGAACATGGCGCGCGTGCGCTTCCGTGCGTCGGACGAAGGTGCTAATCGCCTCTTATGAGCGAGACAGCGCACAGCGACGACGGCGGCATTACCGAGCGGAATTCTCCGTTCGAACTCTTCGATGCGTGGATGGCCGAGGCCCAGAAGTCGGAGCCGAACGACGCCAATGCGATGTCCATCGCCACCGCCGATGCTGAGGGCCGTCCCAACATCCGCATGGTGCTGCTGAAGGAGGCGACGCCGAACGGCTTCGTCTTCTACACCAACACCGAAAGCGCCAAGGGCCAGGAACTCGCGGCCGATCCCTTCATCGCGCTGAACTTCCACTGGAAGAGCCTGCGCCGGGTGGTCCGTGTTCGCGGCAGCGTCGCGCGCGTCACCGACGCGGAAGCCGACGCCTATTTCGCCACCCGCCCGAAGGACAGCCAGATCGGTGCCTGGGCCAGCGCGCAGTCGCGCCCGATGGAAGGCCGCTGGGCGTTCGAGAAAGAGATCGCCAAGTACGCCGCGAAATACGCTCTCGCCAAAGTCCCGCGTCCGCCGCATTGGACCGGCTACCGCGTCACGCCGTACGAGATCGAGTTCTGGCGCGACCGTCCATTCCGCCTGCACGACCGGCTTGTCTATCGCCGCGACGACGCAGCGAAGCCGTGGCGCACCGCGCGGCTGTTTCCATGAACGGTGTCCCCACCGAAAATGGCCGGTTGATGCAGCAGGCGGCGTGGGCCGCGGTCGGCACGGCCGCACTGCTCATCACGCTCAAGACGATCGCCTATCTCGTCACCGACTCCATCGCAATGATGGCGTCGCTGGCCGACAGTGCGCTCGACATCTTCGCCTCGACGGTGAACCTGCTCGCCGTCCGCGCTGCGCTGAAGCCGCCGGATGAAGAACACCGCTTCGGCCACGGCAAGGCCGAGCCGCTCGCCGGCCTCGCGCAGAGCGCCTTCATCTGCGGATCGGTCGCGTTCCTGCTCATCGAGTCCGTCAGCCGTCTGCTCGCACCGCATCCGATCGAGCATGGCGGCTGGGCACTCATCATCATGGCAGTGTCCATCGCTGCGACCGCAGCCCTCGTCACGTTCCAGCAGTTCACGGTCCGCCGCACCAAGTCGCTCGCCATCGGCGCCGACCGTCTGCATTATCTCGGCGATCTGGCCACCAATCTCGGCGTTGTCGCCGGCGTCGTGCTCTCGACGCAGTTCGGCATTCTGATCGCCGATCCGATCATCGGCATCGTCGTCGCCGCGATCCTCGCCTGGAGTGCGCTGCACGTCTTCGTCACCAGCTACCACCAGCTGATGGACCGCGAATTGCCAGAGACGGATCGCGAGACCATCAAGAAGATCGTCATGGCGCATGCCGAGGTCCGCAACCTGCACGACCTGCGCACCCGCGCCTCCGGCTCGGCCGCCTTCATCCAGTTCCACATCGAACTCGATCCGGTCGTCAGTCTGATGCGTGCGCATGAGATCAGCGACGCTGTCGAGCAGGACATCAACACAGCGTTCCCCAACGCCGAAGTCATCATCCACCAGGACCCCGCCGGGGTAGAGATGCCGCCGGCGCTGGCGCAGACGTGACCGCCGCGGCGCCGCGCTCCGCATCCCGTTTGTGGGATCTGCTCGCCGCCGCTCCGCTCATCGTTTGGTATCTCATCGGCGCGCGCGGTCTCGTTCCCAAAATCATCGACGACACGCACACGCCGCATGGGCTGCTGCAACTGACCTCGCATGTTGCGGCGCTGGCGGTCATGGCGTTCACCATCGTCCTGTTTCTCGTGCGCCGCCTGCCGGTCGCGAAGCTCGAGGACCCGGTGGCGAAGATCATCGCGATCCTCGCCGCCAACCTGAACCTCGCGCTTCTCGCACTTCCGCCGGCGCAGCTCCCGCCGGCGCTCGCACTCACCTCGACGGTGCTGTCCACCGGCGGCCTCATCGGCTCGATCGTCGTGCTCGCCTGGCTCGGCCGCAGCTTCGCGATCCTGCCGCAGGCCCGCGCTCTGGTGACGAGCGGCCCCTACCGCATCGTGCGCCATCCGCTCTATGCCACCGAACTCGTCTCCAGCATCGGCATCGCGATGATCTTCGCGCAGCCGTGGTCGGTGCTGATCACCATCGCGGCCTTCGCACTCCAGCTGCGCCGCATGGCCTATGAAGAGCGCATCCTGACCGCCACCTTTCCGGACTACGCCGCATACAGCGCCCGCACTGCGCGCCTCATTCCTGGAATCTATTGAGTGTTCCGCTTGCCCCCTCCGTCTCGCCCGGCTTGCGCCGTGCGATCCACCTCCCCCGTAAACGGGGGAGGACCCACGCCGTCCGGTTCCTCACCCGCGCAGCGGGGGAGGGGGACCACGCGCAGCGTGGTGGAGGGGGCGGCGCCAGACTCAGGACGAGCCGCCGCAATTTCCTTTCGACCGCCCCCGCGCTAAACTGCCCGTAACGAAGGGAAAATCGCCTGAGCACCGTCGGCACGCGCACCTACGACCGCACCATCCCGGTCGCGGCCAACATGACGTTGGCGGCGACGCTGTGGGCCATCGGCCTGTTCGTCTATTACGGCTTGCCGCTCGCGCTGCTGCCGCTCTCGCCGTGGTTCGCGCTGCTGCTGATCCCCGCGATCCTCACGACCACGACCAACTGGGCGCTGATGCATGAGGCGATCCACAACAACTTCCATCCCGATGGCCGCATCAACAATGCCTTCGGCCGCATCAACGGCATCCTGTTCGGTGCGCCGTATGAGACCCTGAAGTTCGGCCACCTGCTGCACCATTCGATCAACGGCACGCCGCCGGATCGCCCCGAATACTTCGAGCCCGCGAAACAATCGCGCCTCGCCGCCAGCCTCATCTTCTATCCGCGCCTGATGTTCGGTCTCTACGCCGTCGAAGTGATCGGCGCCTTCGCCGTCTTCCTGCCGCGCAGCGTCCTGCAGAAGAAACTCACGCCGCTGTTCCCGAGCGAGAGCGGCGAAGACCGCGCCACGCGCTACCTGCTCGACCCGCGCCGCCTGACGCAGATCCGCATCGACGCCGCGATCACCATCGCGCTCATCGCGCTCGCCTTCTGGTGCTACGGCGCCGCCTGGCCGCTCCTCGCGCTCGCGATCCTGGCGCGCGGCGTGCTCATCAGCTTCGCCGATAACGGCTACCACTACGAAGCGCCCATAGGGCAGGGCGCCCGCGCCGCCTACAACCTCCGCCTCGCCGGCGGCGCCGCAATCCTGAACTTCAACCTGCACCAGGTGCACCACCGCCACCCGAACCTGCCGTGGCGCGCACTCCCCGCCGCCTTCGCCGCCGACCAGGACACCTACGACGGCAAGTACTTCCGCACGATGGCCCGTCAGCTCCGCGGGCCGGTGGATTATTCGACTTTGAACTGACCCCCTCCGTCGTCGCTGCGCGCCGCGCCCCTCCGTCTCGCCCGGCTAACGCCGTGCGATCCACCTCCCCCGTAAACGGGGGAGGACCCGAGCCGCAATGGTTCCTCACCCGCGAAGCGGGGGAGGGGGACCGCCGAAGGCGGTGGAGGGGGCGACCGCAAGCGAGCAAGCGGGACGCAGCAACCAACACCCGCTACACTCCCCCCATGCCATCCTCAAACGAACCCCGTCGTACCCTCATCCTCACCGGCGCCTCGCGCGGCATCGGCCACGCCACCGTGAAGCGCTTCTCCAGCGCCGGCTGGCGCGTGATCACCTGCTCGCGCCACGCTTTCCCCGAAAACTGCCCGTGGAACGCAGGCCCGGAGGACCACATCCAGGTCGACCTCGCCGACCCGCGCGACACCACCCGCGCCATCGCCGAGATGCGCGAGCGTCTCGAAGGCGGCATCCTCCACGCGCTGGTGAACAACGCCGGCATCAGTCCGAAAATGCCAGTGGGTGAGGAGGCCGACGCACTCGCCTCCATCGGCGACGTGCGCCTCAACACCCTCAACACCGGCATGGATCTGTGGCGCCAGGTGTTCGAGGTGAACTTCTTCTCCACCATCTGGCTCGCACAGGGCCTGCGCCAGGAGCTGGCGAAAGCACAGGGCGCCATCGTCAACGTGACCTCGATCGC
>DATAHD010000127.1:0-2073 GCA_036263395.1 Rhizomicrobium sp.
CGGGTGAACCTGTCATTTCGGCGGTTCGTACCTATTTGAGCGAGACCCGCAGCAAGCGGGAACGAAGGGTCTGAGGGGAATGGTGCTGGTTCGTGCGCTTTCGGCGGTGCTTCTCGCGCTGACGTTGTCGGCCTGCGTGGCCACGACGCCGGAGAACTCGCCCAACGATCCTCGCGAGAAACAGAACCGCGCGATGTTCGCCACCAACCAGTGGCTGGACCGCAACTTCGTTTATCCGACGGCCGTCGCCTACGCTGCCGTCGTTCCGCCGCCGGCGCGCGACCGCGTGCACGACGTGCTGCAGAACCTCGATACGCCGCGCATCTTCATCAACGACGTCCTGCAGGGCGAAGTCGATCGCGCCGGCAAGTCGTTCTACCGCTTCGGCATCAACAGCACGCTCGGCGTCGCCGGCCTGTGGGATGTCGCGTCCGACTTCGGCGTGCCGGGTCACGCGGAAGACTTCGGCCAGACACTTGCCGTGTGGGGCGTTCCCGACGGTTCCTATCTCATGCTGCCGGCCTACGGCCCCAGCAACCCGCGCGATGCCATCGGTATTGTCGCCGACTTCTACATCGATCCCTTTGCCTGGGTGCGCATGAAGCAGCACATCTGGTGGCAGGCAGCCCGCACCTACGGCAGCTATCTCGATCTGCGCGCCCGCAATCTGAACACGCTGACGGGTATCGAGCGCGGATCGGTGGATTACTACGCCTCGGTGCGCAGCCTCTATCGCCAGTCGCGCAAGGAAGCGATCGCGAACGGCCGCACCGACGCCAAGGACCTCCCGGACTTTTGATGCGTTAGCGGTCCGGGCTTTGCCACGAACTTGCCATAACGCGGCCTGACCATCGCAGGATTGGTTCGCCGCTGCGGAGAATGAACAATGGATCGCATGTCTCTCACACGCCTGTCGCGTCGCGCGATTGTGGCCGTCGGCCTGTTGCTCGCCCCGCTGGCGATGCAGGCAGTTCCCGCCGCCGCCGCACCCTCACCCGCCGAAGCCTGGGTGGCACAGAACGTCCAGCAGGGCCTGACGATCCTGAACAAAAAACAGGCACAGCAGGCGCGCCGCGATGAGTTCAAAACCTTCCTGCTCGGCCTGATCGATATCCGCGCGATCTCGCTCTACACGCTCGGCTCCGGCGCCCGCACCTCGACGCCGCAGCAGCAGGATCAATTCGTTGAGGCGTTCAAGGAATACGCCTCGGCCGTCTACTACAAATACCTCGCGCAATATTCCGGTCAGACCTTGAAGGTCACCGGCTCGGTCGCCGGCCGCCCGAACGAGTGGATCGTTCACACCGTACTGATCGACCCGCACAACCCGAACAACGCCGATCCCTTCAAGGTCGACTTCCGCGTCTCGCAGTCGAGCGGCAAATTCCTCGTCAAGGACGCCTGCGTCGAAGGCATCTGGCTCGCCATCCTCGAACACGACGACTTCGACAGCTTCCTCGGCCAGAACGGCGGCAACGTCGGCAAACTGATCGACCACCTGCACAAGCTGACGTCGGACCTGCAGAAGGGCTGAGCGGCTCAACACCGCAAAAGAAAAACGGCGAGGCTCGCGCCTCGCCGTTTTTCTTTGTGCCGTAGCTAAGACCTAAGCCCGCGCGAAGCGCTTGTACTTGATGCGGTGCGGGGTCTCCGCATCGACGCCCATGCGGCGCTTCTTGTCGGCTTCGTAGTCCTGGTAGTTGCCTTCGAACCATTCCACATGGCTGTCGCCTTCGAAGGCGAGGATGTGGGTCGCGATGCGGTCGAGGAACCAGCGATCATGGCTGATGATCATCGCGCAGCCGGCGAACTCTTCCAGCGCCAGCTCCAGCGCACGCAGGGTTTCGACATCGAGGTCGTTGGTCGGTTCGTCGAGCAGCAGCAGGTTCGCACCAGACTTCAGCATCGTCGCCAGATGCACGCGGTTGCGCTCACCGCCCGATAGCTGGCCCACCTTCTTTTGCTGATCGCCGCCCTTGAAGTTGAACGCGCCGACATAAGCGCGGCTGTTCATCTTCACCTTACCGAATTCCAGGATGTCGGTGCCGCCGGAAATCTCCTGCCACACCGTCT
>DATAHD010000128.1:0-8765 GCA_036263395.1 Rhizomicrobium sp.
GCTGATCGGCGATACCAAGGGCCACCTCGGCCAGTCGATCTACCTGCGCGAGATCGAAGGGCGTGAAGAAGGCGCCGCGCCGCATGTCGATCTGAAGGTCGAACGCGTGGTCGGCGATGTCGTGCGCAAGCTGATCTCCGATGGTCGCATCGACACGGTGCATGACTGCTCCGACGGCGGCGTGCTGGTCGCGGTGGCGGAGATGGCGATGGCGAGCGGTATCGGGGCCGAGGTCGGCGCCGCGGGCACACCGGACGCGATCCCGTTCTTCTTCGGCGAAGACCAGGCGCGTTATGTGATCGCCGGGCCGGTGGCAGAAATCGAGAAGGTGCGCAGCGAACTCGACAAGGCGAAGATAGTGCATGCCGTGCTGGGCAAGACCGGCGGCAAGGACTTGACGGTCTCAGGTGCGGGCAGCGTTGCGGTTGCCGAGCTGCGGCGGGCACATGAAGGCTGGTTCCCAGCTTACATGGGCGGCGAAGAAATCCCGGCGACGAACTAGGTGATGCCATGGCGATGAGCGGTACGGAAATCGAGAGCCTGATCAAGGCGGCCTTCCCCGATGCGGATGTCGTGATGACCGATCTCGCCGGCGACAACGATCACTGGTCGGCGCAGATCAAGTCGGCGGCCTTCAAAGGCAAGTCGCGCGTGCAACAGCACCAGATGGTCTACGCCGCGCTGCAGGGCCGCATGGGCGGCGTGCTGCATGCGCTGCAGCTGCAGACCAGCGCCAAGGACTGATCGACTCTCAACACCTCGCACCCTAAAGTTCCTGTAACGTCGCCATTTCGGCGCGCGTTGTCGGGGGATTTCACAATGCGGATTGGGTCTGTGCGCCTGTTGGGCGCGATGGTGTTTGCTGCCGTTTTGGCGCCGGGTTTCGCGAGCGCTTACACCGGCTTCTGCGGCAGCTACAAACAGGTTTCGTCGAACGCCGGCTATTGCGCGACATGCACGTTGCAGATCGCCGACAATCCGGAGATCCAAAAGTACTTCATCGAGTCCAACAACGGCTGGTCGGCGGAAGCGACGTGGGTGGAAGGCGACGACTCCGTCGCCGAAGGCACCGGCAAGTGGAAGAAGAGCAGCGGTGGCGCCTATGGCGGCAAGCGGTTCGACATCTCACTGACCCAGCAGCGCCGCATCCTGACGATGACCATGACGATGCGCGACCGCAGCCTTGGCACGGTCGAAGCGAAGTACAAGTGCATGGACTACTGAGTCAGTCCTCCGACACGATCACGTCGCCCCACTTGGCTTTCTTGATCAGGTTGTAGATCGCCTTGTCGCGGCGGTTGACGGCGGCGGTGTGGAGGCCGTTGTCGTCGCAGAGCGGGAAGCCGATGCCGGTGCGGGTTTCTTCTGGCTGCTTGACGATGCGGGCGCGGTTGACCGGCGGCGCAGGAAAGCGCGAGACGGCGATGTAGGAGAAGCGCTCGTCCTCAAACGGCACGCTCGCGTCTTTTGCCAGCATGTGATCGCGGCTGCGCGGCAGGCGCTGGGAGAAGTGGCACCAGTCGGGTGCCTTCATGGGACAGGGATTGTTGTGGGTGCAGGGTGCGATGACGTGGGCGCCCTCGCCGCCCACCAAAGCTTCGCGCGCGGCGCGAATGCGAGCGAATCCTTGCGGCGTGCCGGGCTCGACCAACAGCAGCGTGTTGGTGGTTGCGCTCCATAGATTGCGTGCGATGGCGGGGGCGCGCTCCTCCGGAAGCTCGGCAAGGACGTAGCTCGCGACGACAAGATCGGCTTTGGGTTGCGCTTTGGCCGATGCGATGTCGCCGGCGACGATCTTCGCGTCCGGTCCCTTCCACAACTCGCGCGCGATCTCGCGGAAGGCGGCGTTGTGGTCGAGCATCGTCACGGCGTTGAGTGACGGCCACTGCGTTTGCGCGGCCCAGCTTGCGGCGCCGGGACCGGCACCGACGTCGAGGATGCTGGCCGGTGCGAAGGCCGGCTGCGTTTCGCGGATCGCTTCGAACGCGGCGAAGACGGCGGCATAGGTTGCGGGCAGGCGCGCCACGAGATAGGCGAGCACATCGTGGGCATCGGCGATGCCGCGCGAGGTTCCGCCGCTGCGATAGGCGGCCGAAAATGCCTCGGCCCGGGCGGCGAGATCCTTCCGAGAGACCCCTTCCAGACGGTGTGCAATGGCAGCAGCGAGTTCGGGCGGCAACGCGACGTTCATGAAAACCCTTGCAATACCGGCATTCCGGGGCCGTTCTTGACCCCCACGGGTGCCGTGCTTAGATCATTGCGACCCGCTATTCGAGGTTTTCGTCATGTCCAGCGTTCACGACCGTATCCAGAGCGAAGTGTCCAGCAACGACGTCCTTCTCTTCATGAAGGGGACGCCGGTGTTTCCGCAGTGCGGTTTCTCCGCCAATGCGGTCGGCATCCTCTCCAACCTCGGCGTGAAGTTCAAAGCGATCGACGTGTTGAAGGACCCGGAGATCCGCCAGGGCATCAAGGAATTCTCCAACTGGCCGACTATCCCGCAGCTTTATGTGAAGGGCGAGTTCGTCGGCGGCAGCGATATCCTGCGCGAGATGTATGAGGCCGACGAGCTTGGCCCATTCCTCGCCGAAAAGGGCATCGCGCTCGAGACGGCCTGAGTAGCTGTCGAATTTCCCCCTAGCTGTCGTGGCCCGCAACAGCGGGCCACCCGGATGACGTCGCTTGTGCTGGCACCGTTGAGCATCGTTGGATATTGCACGCATCGTATTTGACCCAACTGGGTGGCCCGCTGTTGCTGGCCATGACAGATGTGGTTGGTGTGTTGCTGATCGATCGACAGGTATTGCGGTGTCTCACGCGTGCGCATTTTGCGCGCAGCAGCCATTCGCTTTTTGACATTTACTATATAGAATTAGTATACATTTATCGAGCCGTTCGCAATTGCGAGCGTTTCCTCCCCTGACCTTGCGGGCCGTGCGGTTGGCACGGCCCGCAATTTTTCCGAGGGACAGATGGTGCGCAAAGTGTCGTTCCTGAACCTGCCCAGAAAGAAGCGGACGCTGGTCGAGGCGCATACGCCGCCGATGGCGTCATCACCGGCAAACGTGTTGCCACTGCGCGGGCTGGCGCCGTGGGACGACAAGATGACGGACTACGACCATCGCAACTTCAAGCTCTACATGGCGCTGATCGAAGCGATGGCCGAAGACGCCAGCCTGGATGAGATGGCGTCGAATATCCTCGGCCTCGATCCGAAGGCCCATCCGGAATGGGCGCGGCGCGTGACGCTCTCCCACCTCGAGCGGGCCGATTGGGTCGGCGACTTTCTATTCCGCGACGACTGACATCAGACGCGGGCGAGCATGACGTCTTCGAGCGGACGCCGCGGTGATGGCACCGATGGCCGTTCGGCATAGCCCATGCGGAAGGTGAAGGTCGCTTCCCAGCCGGGCGCGTTCGCGAGTTGCGCCAGCGCCGGACCAAATTCGTCTTTGCGTTTCAGCATGGCGTTGCGGTCAACCATCTCGACCGGCTGATTGATCGGCTGCGCCGCGATGCCTTCGGCGGTCGCGAGGAGGTGCAGATGCTGCCAGGCGCGGCCGGCCGCAATCGCGCTGGCCATGTCGAGGCGGTTCTTCACCAGCAGCATGCCGAACACTGGCGCGCTCGCGACCTGCGTGTCGCGCGTCATCGAGAGCCAGTAGCCGTCGGCGGTCGAAGCGCTTTGGTCCGGCAACAGTTTCGTCGCCGCGACCATGAACGATGAGAGCCCTGCCCCATCCATTGTGATGCCGTCGCGATGTTCGGTTACCTCGCGGGAGCCGGTGCGGAACCAGCGGGCGCTGTCGGCCGACATCTCGGGATCGGCGATGATCGCTTCGGTCGCACGCACCATCAGATCGCCCATCGTCTTGCGCGATGCATCGCCCACGATGAAGGCGGGGCGCACGAACGGGCTGGCAATCGCATCGGCAAAGCGCACCAGCGTTTCGGACGCGATGGGTTTGCTGGTGTAAGGGCCGCGATTGGTGTGGCGGTTGGGAATCGCCTGATACAGCGGATCGCTCGCCGCCGCGCCGGGATCGAGTGTGATGTGCACCGCGGGCACCGCTTCCTTGTTCGGCGACAGCGCGAGGTGACCATCGACGGCGCGGACATAGGTCGTGTAGCCGAGCACGCCGGCGGCACGGACCAGGTTCTCCACCGCGGCGCCGATGCCGAGGTGCATCTCGCGGCGATAGGGATCGAAGGTGCCGAGGTTGCGCGAGCGGTCGGCGTAGACCGTGATCGTGCCGGGATGGACTTCGAAAATCCACGGCTGGGTGTCGTGCGGATTGGCAGCAAGGATCGCGGCGCGCAGCGGCTGGCGCGGACCGTCGGTCGGGATGCCGCGCCATTCGGCCCATGGCTGATAGGCCGGGCCGGTGGCGCCGCTGAATACGCCGCGATCGACGATGCGATAGCCCAATGCCGCCAGCACGGCGGCACCCGCGCCGCCTGCGATCAATCCCCTGCGGCTCGGCATGCCGAACCCTCCCGCTTTGACCTGCCCGATTATATGGGCGGCGGGAAGTGTTTCTGCCAGACCGGCATGATTTTCGGGCGTTCGTAGACCTTGCGCGCCAGGGCGTGGAGTTCGGGGATGTTGGCCTCCAGCCACTCCTTGCCGACGCTGCCGCGCCAGCGGCTGAACATCACGGCGTAAATATCGACGACGCTGAAGCCGGTGGGGAGGAACCACGGGCCTGCGATCTCCCGCGCCACGACCTGCAGGCGCTCACGGATGCGCTGCTTGGCCTTCTCGCGCAGCGCCTCGGCCTCGGCGGGGAGGACGAAGCGTTCCGGATAGTCAGAGATTTCGACCATCGGATAGATTTCGGAGACCATGAAGGCGAGCCAGCGATAGGCCTGTGCCCGCTCCACCGACTGCACCGGTGGCAGCAGGTTCGCCGCCGGATGGCGGTCGGCGATGGTGAGCAGCAGGCCGGCGGACTCGGTGACGATCTCGCCGCCCGGCAGTTTCAGCGCCGGGATTTTGCCGCTCGGGTTGATGGCGCGATACGCCTCGCCGCGCTGCTCATTCTTGTCGAGCGAGATGATCTCGAAGCGATAGTCCGCACCGGCTTCGGCGAGCGCTGCCTCGACACAAAACGCGCCCGAACCTTTGTCGCCATACAATACGTAGGTCACGCGTCCTCACTTCGTGCGCGTGAACACGATATCGCGTTCTTCGCGGCGGCTCAGAAAACCTGTGATATGTCCGGCGGCATCGCGGGTGAAGATGCGGCGGCTGCGCGGCTGGCCCGGCGTGAACAGCACATCGGCAAGCTCCGCCTTCAACTCCACCGGCTTGCCGCCGTTCGCGGCGCCCATCAGTTTGCCGCTGACCTTGGTGATGTCGTAGCTGACATCCGGCGCGGCGCTGTAGTGACCGACATACTCGTCGGTGAGCTTCGCCGGAAGTGCGACCGCCGGCGGATCCTGCCGCGTCGCCAGCACCTGCAGCGACATCAGCTTCCATCCGTCCGGGCGTTTGATCCACGTCGCGGTGTTGCGGTAGAACGCATGCAGCTTCTGGCCGTGATAGTTTTCGTGCTCATCATCGACGAAGGTGGCGACCGCGACATTGCCGTCGATATTCACGTGCCATTGCGTGACCGTGATGTTGCCGGAGATGCCTTTGGGCAGTGGGTGTACCTGATCGACGGCGGACTTCTTGTCCGACACGGCACCGGCTTCATCGACCATGATGAGTTTGTCATCGAGCAGGGTGCGCCAGACCTCCGGCTTGCCGTAGGTGATCGCATCCATGAGGGCCTGTGTCTGCCGTTTCAGGAGCGCGCTTATATCCTCCGCCGCGCCCGCGGGGCTCGCGAAAATTGCGCCGAGAACACCCAGTGCCAAACCTGCCGTTAAACTGCGCATTGCCTTGTCCATCGAATCCACCGCAGCACGGAACGGCGGCGGCGAACGATACGCAATTCAAAACCGCGCGATGGCAGCAGTCCTCAGCGCAGCGGAAAGATCGCCCGCAGCCGCGGTTCCCGCAGCCACAGGCCACCCCACATCAGAAGGCCGAGATAGACGCCAAACAACACATGGCTGAATAGCGGATTGCCGACGCGGATATGCGTGGCAACGGCGCCGCCGAGATAGCCGGTCAGTAGCACCGCACCGAGCACCGCCGTGCGCGGCCAGGCATAAAATGCGGTGCAGACGAGGAGGATCACGCCCAGTAAGTGTCCCGAGCCCGGCGCCCAGCCGAGAGTCGCATTCGTCTGATCGACGACCGGCAGGTTCGCAAATTTGATGCCGAAATCCATCACGAAGAACGCGATGGCAAGGCCGCTCATCGCATAGCCGATCCAGAGATTGCGGCGCGACGGTGCCGTTGTTTCGATGCTGGACATGATCCTTCTCCCCTTTTTTCCCGCTTAAGCCTTCGGTGTTTCGCCCATCGTCCAGATCACGCCGAACGGGTCTTTCACCTGGGCATAGAAGTCGCCCCAAAACATTTTCTGCAACGGCAGCACGATCGTCATGCCGGCATCGGTGGCGCGCTTGTACCAGCTTTCAATGTCCGTCACCTGCAGGTGCAGGTTGAAGCCGGCCGGCGCTTCCCACGGATGGCCGTGCTCCGGAAACGCGTCGCTCATCATCAGCGAGCCGCCGTTGACATAGAGATGGCAGTGCATCGTCTTGCCGTTTTCGCTCGGCAGCAGGCTGGCGACGGTGGCGTTCAGCGCCTTCTTGTAGAACTCCGCCGCCGTCACCGAATTCTCGACGATCAGATAAGGCGCCACGCCGGAACGCACTTCAGCAGGGGCCGGGCTCACGGTTTCGGTCGTCATGGTTGGTCCTTTCGTTGGTTCGTCCTTGGGACGAATGGCAGTGGTTCGCGGACTTTCTAATGCGCCTGCGCCTTCTGCGAGAGGCGGTCGAGGTGGGTGCGGATATGGGCGGCCTCGGCCGGTGTGTTGGCGAGGGCGATGGCGCGGTCGAATGCCTGACGCGCCTCGCGGTCGCGGCCGAGCTGTAGCAGCAGGTTTCCCTTCAGGCCGTGGAAGTGGAAGTAACCGTCGAGCGCGTCGGCGAGCGGCGCGATGAGGTCGAGCGCGGCATCGGCGCCTTTCGTCTTGCTCACCGCGACGGCGCGGTTGAGCGTGATGACCGGCGACGGCTGGATGCGCTCGAGCGCCTCATAGAGTAGCGTGATCTCTTCCCAATCGGTGTCAGCCGGTGTCTTCGCGCGGGCGTGCAGCGCAGCGATGGCGGCCTGTATCTGATAGGTGCCGGCGCGGCGGTGGCGCATCGCCTTATCGATCAGCGCGAGGCCTTCGGCAATCATCTCGTGCTTCCACAGCGAACGATCCTGATCGTCGAGCAGGACGATGGCACCGTGCGCGTCGAATCGTGCAGCGGTGCGCGAATGCTGCAGCAGGCATAGCGCGAGGAGGCCCATAATCTCGGGCTCGGATGGAAAGATGTTGAGCAGCAGACGCGTGAGGCGGATGGCTTCGTCACAGAGCGGCGCGCGGGCACCCGCTTCTTCCAGGTTCGCGGCGGAGTAGCCTTCGTTGAACACGAGATAGATCATCGTGATCACGGCGGCGACACGCTCACTGCGCTCCGCCGGGCCGGGCGTTTCGAACTGTGCGGCGGTCTTGGCGATGCGCGACTTGGCGCGGGTGATGCGCTGTTCCATCGCCGCCTCGCCGACGAGGAAGGCGCGCGCGATCTGTTTCACGCTGAGACCGGAGACGATGCGCAGCGCGAGGGCGATCTGCTGTGTGTCCGGCAAATCGGGATGGCAGCAGATGAAAAGCAGACGCAGGATGTCGTCGCGATAATCGGCACTGTCGAGCCGTTCGGCGAGCGGGGTTTCGACATCGTCGAGATCGGAGATCTGATCCTCTTCCGGCAGTTCGGTGTGACGCTTCTGACGCCGCGCGCTGTCGATCGCGGCGTTGCGGCCGACCATGATGAGCCAGGCGCCGGGATCGCGCGGCGGGCCGTTCTTCGGCCAGGTTTTGAGGGCACGCAGGCAGGCATCCTGGAACGCTTCTTCCGCCGAATCGAGATTGCGGAAGTAGCGCAGCAACGCCCCGACGGCGCGTGGCCGCGCCGAGGTCAATGCCGCATCGATCCAGGCAAGATCGCTCACGCCGAGGCCGTTCCGGGTGAGAATGTGAGAAGCGGACGGATTTCGAACGCGCCGCCCGGATTGGCGACGCCAAGCTCCTTGGCGAAGGTCAACACCTCTTCGAGGTCGACGCAGTCCACGACATAGAAGCCGAGGAGTTGCTCTTTGGTCTCGGCGAAAGGCCCGTCGAGGACCAGCGGTTGATCGTTCTTGCGCAGAGTGGTGGCGGCGCTGGTCGGCATCAGGCGCGCGACCGGGCCGAGCTTGCCGGCCTTGGCCATGCGTTCCTGCACGGTTTTGAGGTCGGTCATGACCTTGTCCTCATGCTCCTTGGACCAGGAGAACACCTGCTCCTCGGAATTGTAGCAAAGGATCGCGTAAAGCATGGCGGCGCCTCATGTTTTGCTCAAAGGACGATTGAGTATGCCCACCGCCGACAGGTTGCGGCCAAATATTTCGCGGGTTCCCGCTACGGCGAATTGGGGGGCTAACGAGCTGGCGATTGCACCGCGTGCGGCGACGTTGTTTCTCTTAGGCCGATACCCAGCGAGGCGCCCACGCATGGCCAAACCGGAGAACAGCGGCGATCCCCATGCCGCGTGGCAGACCTTCGTGACCAGCCTTGGCGAGGCCGGGCGGCGCATGGCGGATGCGAGCGCCG
>DATAHD010000129.1:0-8683 GCA_036263395.1 Rhizomicrobium sp.
ATGAGGAAGAGCGCAAAGCCGATCATAAAAGGGATGACGCCGATGGCCGGCAGCCAGCTCACGCCGTGGATCGGGCCGTCGAACCCGCCGCCGCCCGTCATGGCGTAGAAGAAGATCGCCGTGCCGATGCCGATGCTCATCAGGATGATGCCGGCGCGGAAAGAGTTGGCGGTGCGGTGATAGGAGACCGGATTGCTGGTGAAGATCTCCGGCGGGATGGTGTGGCCCTTTTCCGCCAGGATGCGCAGCGTCTTGTTGCGGCTTTGCTGCTCCATGAAGCGGAAGACGATGCTGACGATCGAGATAAGCGCGATGGCGCCCCAGAAGATCAGCGTGGTGTTGGCACTGTCGAACATTCAGAACTTTCCCCCGTTGAGATGGCCGGCGATCTGACCCGACCGGATATACAACCCGGTCACGGCCAATCCCATCGCGGTCAGCCAGAACACGGCGTTAAGAATATCCCACATTGCGGCCTCCTTCTCAGCCTTCCCTCATCAAGATGCAGAGACGACGGCCGGCGGATGCAGGGGCCGACAAAATTTCTTGGGTGGGACCGCTCGAGGGGCTCTGGTGTGATTTCGTGGCTGTAGGGGTGGAGACTGGCTCTTGTGAACCGGGACGCCGGCGAGGCATTTGAGCAAAGACGCTAACGGCGGGTTAATCCGGCGGCGCGAGTCTGAGGCATGACCAGACCAAAGACCTATCGTCTTACTTGTCCGAAAATAATGCTCTGGATCGGCATTGCCGATGCGGTTTTCTGCATAGGCATCGCTGTCATGATGAACATCTATCCCGAATGTGACGCCACGGTCTGGTCGATGGTTGGATGGACGGTGGGCCTGCAGGCGCTTGCAGCCGCCGGGCTTTACCTCGCCGCATCTTATTTTCTCGGCTGGTACGTCATTGATGACGAAACGCTCGACTATCCTCTGATTGGTCCCGGTCGAGGCAAGCTGAAGTGGACCGAGATCGAGCGCGCCTCTGCTAACCACTATCTGCATATGCTGGTGCTGCGAACGCGCGATGGCCGTAAAGCCTATATCTCCGCCGGACTCGAAGGCGAACTCTCCATCTACGACATCGTGATGCACTATGTGCCGCGCAAAGCCGTCGATCCTGCGCTGCTGAATCTGATGGAGAGCTTCGCCAGGGAAGCGGACACCTGATCTCAATCGCGGTCCTCCGGCGGCTTGGCACGTTCGCCGTCCGGGCCACAGTAGGCGTGGACGGTGCCGAGTTCGGGGTCGTCGGGGTAGTGGATGATCTCAAAGCCGCGGTGGCGGGTGCCGACGGAGATGAAACTCGCAGGAGCGGCTGAGTTGTTGGCGATGTGATGCGCGTTGGAGACGCCGGCTTTCCAGCCGATCACGCTGCCTTCGCGCAAAGGGTGTTCGCCGCTTTCGTCGATCAAGGTGAGTTCGCCGGAGAGGACGTAGACGAACTCGTCTTCCTGCTCATGCCAGTGGCGGAGCGATGACAGCGCACCGGGCTCAAGCGTGATGTGGTTCACGCCGAACTGGTTGAGGCCGACGGCACGGCCGAGCTGTTTTTCGTGCTGGCCGCGGAAGCGCTCGGCGCGGATGGTTTGCCAGGGGCCTTTCGCCACGTCGGGAATGTTTGAGAGGTGGGTGAGCCTGGTGTCCATGAATCGGGTCTCCGAAGCTTCAGCCTTCATGCCCTCCGGTACATTCGTTTGCAAAAAGGGCGGGGGTACCCCCTTCGCCCGTTGGGCTTCGGGGGGCAGGCCCCCTTGGAGTTTGTGGCGTCCCCCACCCGTTCGCGCTTTGCGCGAATGACCTCCCCACGAGGGGGAGGTGAACGCGATGTGCTTAATCCTCTGACTTGAAATCGAAATTCGCGAAATGTGCATTCGAACCTCCATTTCTCACAGGAGAGAGAGTTGGTCGCCGATCTGGGCGGGGCGTTTGAATTGGGTGGTGTCGAGCGGGTTGCGCTCGCGGTTGAAGCCCAGGCGCTTGATCGCCAGGTGGAAGCGGTGGGCGATCATGTCGGCGTAGGGGCCTTTGCCGCGCATGCGTTCGTGCCAGTTGGAATCGTAGTCCTTGCCGCCGCGCATCGAGCGCACGAGCGACATCACGTGCTTGGCGCGGTCGGGGACGTTGGCCTCCAGCCACTCGCGGAACAGGTCTTTGATCTCAAGCGGCAAGCGCAGCAGTACGTAGCCCGCGGAGCGTGCGCCCATGTCCTTCGCGGCGTTAAGCACGGATTCCATTTCGTCATCGTTCAGGGCCGGAATACACGGCGCGAACATCACGGCGGTCGGCACGCCGGCGGCGTTCAGCTCCTTAATCGCATTCAGACGGCGCGGCGGGGTGCCGGCTCGCGGCTCCATCACGCGCGCGAGTTTGCGGTCGAGTGTCGTCACCGAGATCGCGACCTTCGCGAGACCGCGCTCCGCCATTGGCGCGAGGATGTCGAGATCGCGCAGCACCAGCGGCGACTTCGTCACGATGCCGACGGGATTGTTGAACTCCGCCAGCACTTCGAGTATCTGGCGCGTGATGCGCATCTTGCGCTCGATCGGTTGATACGGATCGGTGTTGGTGCCGAGCGCCATCACCTGGGGTTTGTAGCCGGGCGCGGACAGTTCTTTGCGCAGCAGGGCGGCAGCATCGGGCTTGGCGAACAGCTTGGTCTCGAAGTCGATACCGGGCGACATGCCGAGATAGGCGTGCGTGGGGCGCGCGAAGCAGTAGATGCAGCCATGCTCGCAGCCGCGATAGGGATTGATCGACTGGTTGAACGAGATGTCCGGCGAGGTGTTGCGCGCGATGATCGTGCGGGTGGAGTCGCGGATGATCTCCGTCTTCAGGGCGGGCAGGGGCTCGTCATCCGGTTCATTCCAGCCGTCGTCGATCAGAGAGCGGGTCTGCTTTTCAAAGCGCCCGACCGCATTCGAGACCGCGCCACGGCCGTGCAGTTTTCGGGGATCGATGGTGAGGTCGAGAACGGTTGTCATGCCCGCCGATATAAGGCGAATATGAGAACATATCAAGTACAAGACTCAGATTCGGGTTCTAAGTCAACACTATGGCCGGATGCGAATCCATGATGTGGTGACAATGAGACCTTGTCAGCACTGTAGATGGACGTTGAATTTATCGCTGGCATATGCCATGACATATGCCATGAGCGAAGGTCGTGCCGTAAAGCTGTTCCGCAATGGCCGCAATCAAGCGGTCCGCATTCCCCGGGAGTTTGAACTGCCGGGCGAAGATGCCGTCATGCACAAGGATGGCGACCGGCTGGTGATCGAGCCGGTGAAGCCCAAGAAGAATCTGCTCGAGCTGCTCGAGTCCTGGGAGCCAATCGAAGAAGAGTTTCCCGAGATCGATGACCAGCCACCTGAGCCCGTCGATCTGTGACGCGCTATCTGCTCGATACAAATATCTTGTCAGATTTCATGCGCAATCCAGCCGGCGCTGCTTATCGGCGTGTGAGGCAAATCGGATTTTCGAACGTCTGTACCAGCATCGTTGTTGCAAGCGAGTTGCGGTTTGAAATTGCAAAAACGCCGTCGTCCATATTTGCGCAGAAAGTGGAAGAACTGCTTTCGACGATCTTGGTGCTCCCCTTAGAAGAACCTGCTGATCGATCTTACGCAGAACTACGAGCGTCACTGGAAGCCGCTGGTACCCCGATAGGAGCTAACGATCTTCTGATCGCTGCACACACACTTGCCACTGGCTGCACCCTTGTGACGGACAATGTGCGCGAGTTCTCTCGCGTGCCGGGATTGACGGTCGAGAACTGGCTGCGCTGATGTGAGGAGAGCGATGAAGCTCCCCTCACGATCATCCCAGCTATTGCGCAGCCGCCTTTTCGATCAGCTCGGCAACGGCTTTTGGCTGCGAGATGTAGACGGCGTGGCTGGCGTGGACTTCGACGGTGTCGGAGTTGGAGCGCTTGTACATGAAGCGCTCGAGGTCCGGGTTGATCGAGCGGTCTTCCATCGCAACCATCGCGAACGCCTTCTTGGTTTTCCAGGCCGGTGTCTTGATCGGCGTGCTGGCGGATTTCACCGAGAGATAGACCTGCGAGCGCGCCATCAGGTCGGTTTGATCGGCCGGAAGATCAGCGGCGAAGTCGGCACGGAATTGCGCGGGATCGATGTAGAGGAAGCCATCCGGTGTCGGGCGCACACTGGTGCCGGCCGGCGGGGTTTTGGCGCCGAGCGAGCCGAGGCTTTCGCCGACGTCGGGTTGAAAGCCTGCGATATAGACGAGGTTCTTCACATACGCGTTGTTGCCAGCTTCTGTGATGATGACGCCGCCGTAGCTGTGGCCGACGAGAACGGCTGGACCGTCGAGGGCGTCGAGGGTGCGGTTCGTGGCAGCGACGTCGTCTTCGAGCGACGTCTCCGGCGGCTGCACGATGAAGACGTTGTAGCCGTCCTTTTGCAGGATGTCGGACACAGCCTTCCATCCCGAGCCATCGGCAAACGCGCCGTGGACGAGAACGATGTTCTTGGTTGCAGGGGCCGCAGCAGCGGGGAGCGCGCCGGCCAATATCGCGATCGATGCGGCGGTGGCGAAGAGGGAAGTAAGTCTGGTCATTAGAAATCTCCGGGTTGCGAATATGGGGCCTGAGCGCAGCCTAACCGCGTCATGCGACGCAAAGCTAACGGATGCGTTAGGTGCGTTCGGTCGCTTGGAGGCTTGACTTCGGCATACTGTGTTCCACATACTGTGTGAAACACAGGTGTGCGAATGAGCCCAGCGACAGACGGATTGCGGCAGGAGTTGCGGCGGGGATCGCTGGTCCTCGGGGTGCTCGCGGCGCTTCGGGTGGAGCGCTATGGGTACACACTGCGCACGACCCTGGCCGAGCATGGGATCGAGATTGAAGAAGGGCCGCTCTATCCGATGTTGCGGCGGCTGGAGGAGCAGGGGCTGCTTACCAGCGAGTGGCGCGAGGAGGGCAAGCGCAACAAGCGGTTCTATGTGCTCTCGAAAGCCGGTGCCGCTGCGTTGAGCGTGCTTGAGAAGGAATGGCGGGGGATGAATGCCTCGCTGGAGCGTCTGCTGACGGAGAACTGCCATGAACCCGCTTGAGACCTATCTGGCACGCGTGCGCTTCCGGCTGCCGCGCAAGGGGCGCGACGACATCGTGCAGGAATTGCGCGTGGCGCTACTCGAACGGTTCGACCGGCAGGAAGCGGAGTGGGGGCGGCCACTGAGCGAGGCGGAGCAGACGACGATCATCCGCGGGTTTGGCAATCCGATCACAGTGGCGGCGCGCTATTGGACCGGGCAGGGCATCGTGGGTGGGCCGTTCACGCTCTACTACCGGCGCACGCTATTGTGGGCGTTGTGTGGGGTGCTGATCCTGCACGCGGCGTTGGCGCTTTGGCGCTGGAGCATGGGAATGACGGTGTTTGCGGCGCTGTCGGCGACACGGCCGGGGATGTTGTTCGCGCTGATCTCAGCTTTCGCGGTCATCACGGCGGTGTTCGTGATGCTGGACGCGGTGATGCGTTCGCGGATGAAATCCGTGTACTGATGAAAAGACCACGGCCGCCGCGGATGATCGCGGCAGCCGTGGCAGAGCCAGTTCTAGCCGATCAATAGTTCGGCGGCGGAGGCGGCGGGGCGTCATCGTAGTAGCGATGACGGTGGTGGCGGCGCGGACCGGGGCCGGCATCGACTTGGTTGCCCTTTGCGGTCATGCACTGCGCATACGAGATGTCGTAGCGCTGCTGGATCGAGTACTGCGCGTACTCGGCATCGTTCGCGCCGACGCCTGCACCCACAAGGCCACCGACGGCAGCACCGGTACCAGCACCGCTGCGGCGGTTGAAGGCGGCGCCGACGGCGGTGCCGAGCGCGGCACCGATCACGGTGTCGGCGACGACGCGATTGTTGGCGGCTTTGGCGCGGCCAGCGACTCGCGAGTCCGCAAAGTCCTGACATTCGGCATCGTCACGCTGGAAATCGGCGAAGGACTTTCCCTGGGCCGGCATGACGGGAACTGTTGGTCCGTAGGGCTGGGTGACACAGCCTTCGAGCAGGACAACAGCGGAGAGCGCCGTTGCTGCCAGTGCTAGTTTTTTCATGTGTATCCTCGACTGAAACGCGACACGTCGAACACGCAACGCGCGACGCACGTGCCTGTTTTCCGGTCAGGGCTTATGGCCTTCAACCTGAACGACGGATGAATGTCACCCAAGCGACGCGCCAGAGCGAATGACATCGGCGCAATGCCCCATTCCGAACAAAATTCTGAAAGGTTCGGGAAACAATGCGGGCCACCTTCGTTCCCTGAGCGCGGGACATAACGGGTAAATATCGTGGCGGGATTTTCGGGGAAGTTGGTTAGAGCGCTTTGCGTCTCAACACTGGCGGCGGTGATTACGCCGGCACTGGGCGCAGGCCTTGTGGCGGGAACTGCGAGTGCGGTGAAGGTTGTCGCCGATGCGGGGCCGATTGCGCGGGCGCATGTCGCCGATACGGATGCGGGCAGCAGTGCTGCTCCCGTTCGGAGCGAAGAAGCCTCGGCTGCGCCGCGCCGGCTTAGCGATCTCGCGGGTGACGACGCGGCGGCGTGGGCGAGCGCGAACGCGGTTCGCGCGCACCACCGGTAATCGATCAGACGCCTTTGAACTCCGGCTTGCGCTTGGCGAAGAAGGCGGCGGTGCCTTCACGCACGTCCTGGCTGACGTTTGAGATCATCACCGACAGCGCGGCATCGTCGAGCGAGTTTTCCAGCGACGAGTCCAAACCCTTGCGCATCATGTTCTTGGCGAGACGAACCGCGAGCGGGCCGCGTTCTGCGAGCGCGCGGGCGAAAGCGCGGCTGCGGGTTTGCAGATCGGTGGCGGGCACGACCTCTGTGACGAGGCCGAGCTTGGCCGCTTCATCGGCGGCATAGATCTCGTTCAGCAGCGACATCTTCAGCGCGCGGTCGAGGCCCATGAGGCGCGGGAAGAACCAGGCGCCGCCTTCATCAGGCAGCAGCGCGAACTTGCCGGAGGTGTCGCCGAGCTTTGCTGTGTCGGCGGCGATGCGGAAGTCACAGGCGCAAGCGAGCGTCAGGCCACCGGCGACGGCTGGGCCGTTGATCGCGGCGACGGTCGGCTTGTCCATGCGGTGCAGGGCGGTGATGACGCGGTGCATACCGGCGCGCATCTCCTGCGCCTGGCCCATCTGCTTGGTGCGGTAGACGGGGCCTTTCTTCTCGCCGTCACGCGGCTTGCCCGCGACGTCGCCGCCCGAGCAGAAGGCGCGGCCGGCGCCGGTGATGATGAGGCAGCGGGCGTCGTCATCCTCCATGTATTCGTGCAGGGCGTGGACCACCTCCTCGCAGAGCTGGTGGGTGTAGGCGTTCATCCGGTCGGCGCGGTTCAGCGTGATCTGCGCGATATGCGGCTCGACGGTCTCGAACAGGATGGTGGCGTAGCTGGTCATGTTGTCCTCCCGGCATCTTGCGGTGCCCGGTGGATATGGGAACATGCGGCCCAATCATAGGCAACACGCCGCGCACAACCGGGAGGCAGCAATGGCCGAATATCCAGACGTTCTCTACGAAGTGAAGGACCGCATCGCGACCGTCACGCTGAACCGGCCCGACCGGCTGAATGCCTATAACGATCGCCTTGCCAGCGGCATTCGCATGGCGATCGCGGATGCGTCGCGCGATCCGAATGTGCGCGTGATCGTCCTGACGGGCGCGGGGCGCGGCTTCTGTGCCGGCGCCGACATGCAGGTGCTGCAGGCGGTCGACACGACCGGCGCGACCGAGCGGCAGCCGTCGCGCGGGCAGGGCGATGTCGGCAACGCGTTCGAGTCCAAGTACGGGCCGAACCTGGACGACGACTTCAAGGACATGACGCGCTTCGGCTACTTCATGCGGACGCAGAAGCCCATCATCGCGGCGATCAACGGGCCGGCGGCGGGCATCGGCTTCATCATGACGCTGTATGCCGACATGCGGTTCATCAGTGACAAAGCTGTAATCACGACATCCTTCGCACAGCGCGGGCTGATCGCGGAGCACGGCATCTCCTGGCTGCTGCCGCGGCTGGTGGGGGCGGGCAATGCGCTCGACCTCCTGATGTCGGCGCGCAAGATCTCGCCGCAGGAAGCCAAGGAGATGAACCTCGTCAACAAGGTGTTCCCGGCGGAAAGCTTCATGGAAAACGTGATGGCTTACGCGCACTTGCTGGCCGATACGGTCTCGCCGCGCTCCATGGCGGTGATGAAGGCGCAGGTGTGGAAGTCGTTCTTCCAGACGTTCGGCGAGGCCCTGACCACCGCCGATGCCGAAATGCCGCCCAGCTTCGTCTGGCCGGACTTCAAGGAGGGCGTCGCCCACTTCCTGGAAAAGCGATCCCCAAGGTTCGCCGACATCTGACACACGGGTGCGGTTGACGCGGCCGTCACGACGGATAAAAACCCGGCCCTTCCGAACCGTGGGGCCGGGCGTATGAAGATCGTTGGCGGGAAGTGGCACAACTGGTCGGGCGGCGTTGTCAGCAAGCCGAAGACCGTTCTTGCACCGAAAGATGAAGTGGAACTCGCGGCAGCCGTGCGCACCGCCACCGGGATGGTGCGCGCGCCGGGCAGCGGGCATTCGTTCACGCCGGTTGCGGCGAGCGATGGGACGATCATCGACCTAAGAACTTCGGGGGCTGCGCGGCGTCGATAGCGAGCGCATGGTC
>DATAHD010000130.1:0-1594 GCA_036263395.1 Rhizomicrobium sp.
GTGTTCCTGGACGATGGCTGGACCATGGCCGCGCTCGACGAAATCGGCAAAGCGCTTGCGCTGGATGCAAACTCGACCTTCAGCCACATCATCAACGGCCGCATCCTTGCGGAGCTTGGACGGGTCGAAGAATCCCTCGCGTCACACCGCAGAGCTGTCGAACTCGATCCCCATTCGGTAGAGCCGTCTGTCGCACTCGCGGTCGCCCTTCTCAGCCGCGGCGACAGCGCGGAAGCGCGGACCGTGCTGGAACGCGCTCAAATTCAGCATCCGAACGACGTCAGAATTTTCCTGGCGCTCTGCCAGAACGGCCGCTTCCGAAAGGACGACGCGCGCTTTGCCGATCTCGACCGCCATCTCGAAAATCCCGACGTGCTCGTGGCGCAGAAGGTCGAACTCAATTTCATGGCCGGCAAGGCCTATGACGATTTGAAAGACTACGACAAAGCCTTTCATTACTTCAGCCGGGCGAATTCACTGCAGGCGCAAAATGCCAAAACGGCGAGCGAGGAAGACCAGATCGCGCTGCAGACACGCATCCGCGAGATCTTCACGCCCGAATTCGTGCGGTCGCACGAAGGTGTCGGGTCTCGTTCCGATCTGCCGATCTTCGTGCTCGGCATGCCACGGTCGGGCACCACGCTGTCGGAACAAGTCATATCCAGCCACCCGCAGGTGGAGGGGGCCGGCGAAGTTCTCGATATGGAGATCGCGATCAAGACGCTCGCGAAGCGGCACAACATCAACACGCCGATGCCCGATTTGGTGACGCTTCTGGCGCCGGAGGACTTCCGCGAGCTTGGCGACATCTATGCCGGCCGGTTGACGAACCGGGCACCGGGCGGGAAGCACGTCACCGACAAACTTCCCGGCAACTTCAACCGCGTCGGCCTGATCCATCTCGCGCTGCCGAACGCGAAGATCATCCATTGCATCCGCAATCCGGTGGATTGCTGCCTCTCGATCTACACGAACCATTTCGCAGAGCATCTGGAGCACGCGAACGATCTCTACCGGCTCGGCCGGTTCTATCGGCGCTATCACAGCCTGATGCAGTATTGGCGCGAGACGTTGCCGCCGGGCACGTTCCTCGATGTGAAATACGAGGACACCGTCAGCGATCTCGAAGCGCAGGCACGGCGGATCATCGCCTATTGCGGTCTCGAGTGGGATCCGCTTTGCCTCGACTTCCAGAACAACAAGCGCCAGGTCTCCACGCTCAGCATCACGCAGGTGCGTCAACCGCTCTACAAGACGTCCGTCGAGCGCTGGCGGCCGTATGAGAAGTATCTCGGGCCGCTGCTTGACGGACTCGGCGATCTCGCGCCGCCGCACTGATCCCGGCCATGTCGCAGCCCATCGTCCCCAACCCTGCCCAGCTTGTGGCCCGCGCCATGGCGCAGGCGGATCAGGCGCGGCAGGCCGGACAGATGGCAGAAGCCGAGCGCATCTGCCGCTCCGTGCTGCAGATGCAGCCGAATGCGGTGCCCGCGCTGAACTATCTGTCCCTGCTCCTCAACATGCGCGGCGAACTGACAGAGGCTGAAACGCTCATCCGCAAGGCCATCGCGCTCCTGCCGCGCGAGGCGACGCT
>DATAHD010000131.1:0-12053 GCA_036263395.1 Rhizomicrobium sp.
CTCAAGGCGCCGGGAATGTTCCGAAGGCTCATCATGGTGGGGCCCTCTCCCCGCTATATCGACGACGATGGATATATCGGGGGGTTTACCGAAAAGCAGATTGACGAACTGCTCGAGTTCCTCGCCGACAATCACATGGGCTGGTCCGCCGCGATGGCTCCCGTGATCATGGGCAATGCGGACCGGCCGGAACTTGGCGAAGAACTCACCAACAGCTTCTGCCGAACCGACCCCGACATCGCGAAGGAATTCGCACGCGTCACGTTCAATTCCGATAACCGGGCCGATCTCGGTAAGGTCACGATACCGACGCTGATCCTCCAATGCAGTGAGGACATCATTGCTCCGCTTGCAGTCGGCGAGTACATGCGAAAGCAAATGCCGAACAGCGAACTCGTGATCCTGAAGGCGACGGGCCACTGTCCGAACCTCAGCGCGCCCGACGAAGTCATTTCTGCGATGCGAAGCTTTGTCTGACTCCGGCCACATCGAAGAGGACCTGCAGGACCTCTACGAAAATGCGCCCTGCGGATATCTGTCGCTGAGCGCCGATGGACGCATCGTCAAAGCCAATCAGACATTCTGCCGCTGGACCGGTTACGCGCCGGACGAGTTGATCGGCAAGCGGCTCCACGACTTCCTCAACATTGCAGGCCGCATCTTTTACGAAACCCATTTCGCGCCGCTGTTACGGATGCAGGGCTTCTTCAACGAGGTCGCGCTCGATCTCGTCAAGAAAAACGGAGAAACCTTTCCGGTGCTCGTCAACGCGGCGGAGCGAACCGATCGCGCGGGACGGCCCCAGTTCATCCGCCTGACCGTCTTCAATGCGAGTGACCGCCGCCGGTACGAGCGCGAGCTGTTGCGGGCGCGCGATGAACTCAAAGCGCTGACCACGATGCTCGAGAAGCGCGTCGCAGAAGTTGTAGCCCAGCAATTGCGCAGCGACACCGCGTTGAGCTCTCAACGCCAGGATGCCGAACTGCGCGAGCAGTTCATCGCGGTGCTCGGGCATGACCTGCGCAATCCTCTTGCGTCCATCGCCGCCGGGTTGCGCCTCCTCGAGAGGTCGAAGCTGGACGAGCAGGCCGAAGCGATCATTGTGCTGATGCAGAAAACCGTCGTGCGGATGGCGAGCCTGATCGACAATGTTCTCGATTTCGCGCGCGGCCGGCTGGGCGGCGGCATTACGCTGACGCTGTCGACGCAGCCGCTCGAGCCCGTGCTTTGGCAGGTTGTCGGAGAATTGCAGAGCACTCATCCGGAATCGAAGATCGACATGGATCTGGCATTGACCAAGCCGGTCACCGCCGATCCGGTGCGGATCGGCCAGCTCTTCTCCAATCTGCTGGGCAATGCGCTGACCTATGGCGTCGAAGGCAAGCCGGTGACCGTGACCGCAAGAACGGAAGACCAATTCGAGCTTTCCATATGCAACGAGGGAAATCCGATCGCCCCGGCCGCGATGGACCGGCTGTTCTATCCCTTCGCGCGCGGCGAGGTGCGGCCGAGCCAGCAGGGCTTGGGTCTGGGCCTCTATATTGCCTCCGAAATCGCAAAAGCCCACGGAGGGACGATCGACGTAACGTCAACACCGGACCTGACGTGTTTTACCCTGAGGATGCCGCTGCAACCCTGAGCGTTCGTGTCGCGGGCTGTCCAATGCTGGTGCGGCGGGTCATGAGCCTCGCCGTCAGGTCGCATCCTGCTCGTTTGCCTTATAGCGGTTCGAGGCGCCGGCGATGAGCCGCGTCGCTTCCGCGACGGTACGGGCGACGATCTCGGCGGCAGGAAGGACTTCGTCGATGAGATCGACCGCTTCGCCCGCGTGCAGCACCGCGATGTCGAGATCGCCGCGCCTGCGTGCCTCCTCGTAGGCCGCTTCCTCCCGGGCGAGATTGTGCATCAGTTCTGCCTCGCGCCCGCGCCAGCGATCGGTGAATTCGTTCTGGAGCGCGCGGCCGGTGTAGGGCGCCGGCCATTCCCTGCGGCGGACGATATCGAACAGCGTGCTGCGGATCGTGCTGTCGCCGGCGGCGGCGACCACGCGTCGCTTGGCTTCGGCCGAGGTTGCGGCTTCGGTCGACGCGAGAAAGCGCGTACCCATCAGCACGCCGTCGGCCCCGAGCATCAACGCTGCGGCAAGTCCGCGTCCGTCGGCAACGCCGCCGGCAGCGATCACCGGCACGGCGCCTGCCACATCGACGACCGCCGGCACCAGCGGAAAGGTCGCGCGCGCGGCGCCGTGGCCGCCGGCCTCGCTGCCTTGGGCGATGATTGCGTCGGCGCCCCGCGCCGCGACGTCACCCGCCTGGGCGACGCTCTGCACCTGGCAGATCAGCAGTGCGCCGGCGCGCTTGATCCGCTCGGCATGGGGTGTGATGTCGCCGAACGACAGCATGATCGCGGCCGGCTTGCGCTCGAGCGCGAGATCGAGCAATCGCGGGTTCCTGGCCATGCTCCAGGTGATGAAACCGACGCCGACCCGCGCGTCGCCGGCTGCCTCGAAGTCGCGCGCGAGCCGCGCCTCGTCGCCGTAGCCACCGCCGATGATGCCGAACCCCCCGGCATGACTGACGGCTGCCGCGAGCGCGCCGCTCGAAATGGTGTCCATCGGCGCCAGCAGCACCGGATGCTTGATCGTGAGCAGTTCGGTCAATCGGGTCGATATGGTCATCGCGTCAGGCCTCCCCCTCGGTTTCCTCGCTTTAATCGACCACAGGAGGCCGGTGTTCGCCGGGAGTTTGGATGATCCTGAGGGCGCGCGCTATACCGTCTCCGCGGCCCCGCGTGGGTGTCGGCCCGTTCCGGATCCTGCCTTATTGTTCGGTAAGGGTCGCGATGCCATTGCGCGCTTCCAGCGGCGTGCAGTCGGACCACCAGACGTGTCGCTGGGGAGGTTGGTCATGCGGTTTGCGATGATGCTCGTGGTCCTGACGTCGCTCGCTGGCTGCGCGCAATACGACGCGGCAAGAGAGGCGAACCTCGCGGCGGCGGCGCAGGAGAGAGTTGCATCCGACGACGCGAACTGCCGGTCGTCCGGCGGCAAACCCGGTGACCCGCAATATGACGATTGCCGCAAACGCCTGGCCAACGAGCAGGCCCGCGACACGCGCGGCCACCAGAGGCTCATCGATCACATGTTGAACGAGAGCTCGATCCGGCCGATCGGGCAGTAGTGCAGATTCAAGCGTTGCCCAGGTCTTGGGCCGGCAACTGGCCTAAGCCACCCCTCAGCAGCGGCGACAAGCGGAAAAGCCGCGTGGCGTCGCAAGGGTTACGGCGGCCGATGACCTTCGGTCAGCGGCAGGCGTTCGTGATGGGTGATCCGGCTGCCCACGGTAAACAACCAGGCATTTATGATCAGAAAGCCGAACAGGCTCACGTATGAGGCTGTGAGGAGATACGGGCCGGAGACGTGCGACCGGAGAAATGCGATTCCGCCCGCTATCCCCAGGAGGTCACTGGCGATCAAGCGTACGGCGGTCTTGGCCTGGAAACCTCCGCTGCTGCCCGCAGCTTTGTGCTTCGATGCAAAGACATACAAATTGCGCCCTTGAAAGCAAAGCAGTCCGGCATTGAGCGCAATGAACTCAAGACCGATGAGATGCGCAGGTTGCGGGATCAACAGTAGTGTTGCCTCCGCCACGAGTACGAAAAGATAGATCAGATTGTTGCGCACCCGGATGCGCAATACCGGATTTCGCGTCACGTCATCCAGGCGAAACGAAATCACCACGAACAAAAGGCCGATCAAGGCGGCTGCGGAAGTACCGAGCATCACGAAAGCATCCCGCCAGGCTTCCGGCTGATAAAAACTATCCATTGGCCCACACTTGCCGCACTGATGTGCTTCGACTTCAAAAACGCACAACTATCCGGCGAAAGTCCGTGTTTGGCAATATCCAACTTGGATCATGAGTCGGCCTGGAGCTTCGCCACGGCCAAAGCGCCATCGGGTCATCTGCTGCTGTGGGCGATCAGCATGCGCAAGCCCGCCTCCTGCGCGAAACGCTGCTGCCGGTTGAACGACGGCAAAATCAGCGTTGACAGCGGCCGTTTGAAGAAGCCATCGGTGTTTCATCCCGCGCGATTTGTATCGGTTCTGTTATCAAGGCGTAAGGCGATTTGGACTAAGACCTCGCTGAGGACCGTCGCCATCCGGCGCAAATGTCGCATTAATTGAGTAACGTCGGTTTAGAGGACGTCCCGGCAACGGGACAAAGTGTAATGCATGTCGATTGTTTTCTTGATTCCATTCGTAGCAAGAAAAGCTTTGCGTACACGATTGTTCTAATCGTCTGCACCTCAGTCATCTTATTTCAAGGCCTGCGCTTTTCCGATTCGGACTACCCCAATCTGCTCGCGGCTCTGTTCTCCTCGGGCGCTTCGTCCATTCCCCCGACCAAAGGCTACCTTCTTGAGGGCCTGCTGGGTGATGTCATCGGGCTCGCCTATCTTTCGGTGGGACTGAGAGGCTTGGCCGCCCAATTCGCGTGGTGGATATCGGGTCTTGCGCTGCTGGCGGCGGTCATTGCGTACAGCATAGAGAATCGCTCGACCTCGATTGTCGATGTCGTGCTGATCGTTGCCTTTACGCGCCTCGTCGATACGCTATCGATGTGGGGCGGAAAATTCGACCCGTTTCTTCTGGCATTTCTCGTCTTGACCGCTAACAAGGACCGGCGAATTGCATTGGCCGGAATTGTTCTTGCGTCGTTTACCCATCCACTCGTTGCGCTGATATCGACTGCCGGCGTTATCCTCGTTGAGGCAGCTTTTGCCGGCACGTGGTTTCTCGCCGGCATCGTCGCTGCGGTGCTGGCCGCGGGTGCCGACGTTGCCCTGTTTCACTATTTGTTTCCCGCCTTGATGGATCGCCCGAATGTCGCACTGGCCTTGTTTCCGAAGATTTTGAGCAGCGGGCTTCATTGGAGCCTGGCAACATTTGTTTCCGCGCTTCTGTTGCCGTTCCTGTTCGTCCAGGTCTTCAAATCGCCATTCCGTTTACCCAGAAATCCTGCAGCGGTTCTTCTGGTGCTGTGGGCTCTTGTCACCGCTGTCACCTCTTGCGCCGTTGTGCTCGACCACACGCGCGTTTCCCTCCTGCTGACGGTCGCGCCCCTCATCGTTTGTCTGCGCCGGCAGGACGTTCTCGAAAGTGATCGGTCCGGAATATCCGCCTTGAAGCCGGGCGTCACAGGCCTGTTTCTCGTGCTCTTTCTGGCGCGGCTCGTCATCCCGCACCTCGATGAACTCGGGCCGCATCTGTTTTGGTGGCAGCTTTAGCTGGGCGTGTTTGACGCGTGTGGCCAAGTGCCCGTGCCGGCGAATTTCGCGGCTTGAGCCGCGCGGTCACACCGCCTTCGCCATCTCTCTCAATTTGAATTTCTGGATCTTGCCCGTCGACGTCTTCGGGATCTCCGCGAACACGACATGGCGCGGCACCTTGTAGCCGGCGAGGTGCTTCCTGCACCACTGCGTCAGTTCCTCCGGCGTCGCGCTCATGCCGACCTTGAGCTCGACGAAGGCGCAGGGGGTCTCGCCCCATTTGTCGTCGGGCTTGGCCACGACCGCCACCGCCATCACCGCCGGGTGTTTGTACAGCGCGTCCTCGACCTCGATCGACGAGATGTTCTCGCCGCCGGAGATGATGATGTCCTTGGAGCGGTCCTTGAGCTGGATGTAACCGTCGGCGTGCATGACGCCGATGTCGCCGGTGTGGAACCAGCCGCCGGCGAAGGCCTCGCCAGTCGATTTCCTGTTCTTGAGATAGCCCTTCATCACGACGTTGCCGCGCATCATCACTTCGCCGAGCGTCTCGCCGTCGCGCGGCACCGGCTGCATGGTCTCTGGATCGATGACGTCGAGCCCCTCGAGCGCGCCGTAGCGCACGCCCTGGCGCGCCTTCTTCACGGCCTGCTCGGCTGCCGGCAAGGCGTTCCACGATTGATGCCAGTCGTTCACCACCGCCGGCCCGTAGCTTTCCGTCAGGCCGTAGAGATGCGTGACGTTGAAGCCCGCCTCCTTCATGGCGGCGAGCACGGCCTCCGGCGGCGGCGCGGCGGCGGTGAAGAACTCGACGACGTGCGGCAGCGGCTTCTTCTCGACCTCCGGCGCGTTCAGAAGCGTCGCCATCACGATCGGCGCGCCGCACAGATGCGTCACCTTATGCGTCGCCATCGCGTCGTACATCGCCGCCGCGCGCACATAGCGCAGGCAGACATGCGTGCCGGCGGCGACCGAGATCGACCACGGGAAGCACCAGCCGTTGCAGTGGAACATCGGCAGCGTCCACAGATAGACTGGATGCTTGCGCATCGCGCAGGTGACGACGTTGCCGACGCTGAGCAGGTGCGCGCCGCGATGGTGATAGACGACGCCCTTCGGGTCGCCGGTGGTGCCCGATGTGTAGTTGAGCGTGATCGCGTCCCATTCGTCGTCGGGCATCGCCCAGGCGTAGTCGGGATCGCCCTGCGCGATGAAGTCCTCGTATTCGATTTCGCCCAGCCGGTCGCCGGCGCCTGAATATTCCGGATCGTCGTAGTCGATCACCAGCGGCGTCACCTTGGCGAGCGCCAGCGCGTCCTTGACGATCTTCGAATATTCGCGGTCGGTGATGAGAACCTTCGTGCCGGCGTGGTCGAGCGAGAAGGCGATGATCGCGGCGTCGAGCCTGGTGTTGAGGGTGTTGAGAACGGCCTTGCACATCGGCACGCCGTAATGGGCTTCGAGCATGGCCGGCGTGTTGGCGAGCATTACCGAGACCGTGTCGCCGCGGCCGATGCCGCGCTTCTCGAGCGCCGAGGCGAGCCGCCGGGCGCGGGCGTAGAAGTCGGCGTAGTCGCGCCGGAGCTGGCCGTGGATGATTGCGGTGTGCCGCGGGAACACGCTCGCCGCGCGCTCGAGGAAGCCGAGCGGCGTCAGCGGCTGGAAGTTGGCCGGGTTGCGGTCGAGATCGACGTCGTAGGGCGTTTTCGCCATTGGGTGTCCCCTCTCGGCGAAACGCTAGCGGGCAATCGCGCTTCTGTCATCAATGCCAGAGCTGCAATATCCCCTCGCGCGTCAGTTCGATCGAGATGACCAGCATCAGGATCAGCGTCAGGCGGTAGAACAATTCCTGCGAGATGCGGCGCACCAGGAAGAAGCCGAGCTGGTTGGCGGCGAGCGCCAGCGGCATCAGCACCAGCGAGGTGCCGAGCCCCTTGGTCGAGAACTGGCCGAGCGCGACATAGGGCACGACTTTAAGCGCGTTGAGTGAGGCGAAGAACATCGCCGTGGTGCCGACGAACAGCATCTTCGGCAACTTCTGCGACAGCACGTACATCTGGTAGGGCGGGCCGCCGGCCTGGCAGACGGTCGAGGTGAAGCCCGACAGCGCGCCCCAGACGATTCCGGCCGGCACGCTGCCGGCGGAGGCGGGGCGCGGCACGCGCATCATCACCGTGAAGGAGTAGATCACGAAGACGATGGTGGTGACGCCGATGAAGACGCGCACCGCGGCGTCGGAAATGTAGGCGGCGAGCACGCCGCCGCCGGCGATGCCGATCAGCGCGCCGGGGATCATGATGGCGAGGATGCGGCGGTCCCAGTTGCGCCGGTAGACCCAGACGGCGTTCATGTCCTGCACGATCATGATCGGCAGGAAGATCGCGGCGGCCTCGAGCGGCGGCATCACCAGCGCCAGCAGCGGCGTCGCCATCTGTCCGACGCCGGCGAAGCCGCCCTTGGACAGCCCGAGCGCGATCACGGCGGGGACCGCCAGCGCGTAGAACACGGGGTCGGTGATGATCGTCACGGCTCGGACAAAAGCGGAAAATTTGCGCCGGATCAAAGCCTAAGAGGTGCGGCGGCGCCAGCCTTGTTTGCGCATGCCGCCCGTTCCACTATTGCGCCGCCCGTCGTCCTGAGGTGCCCGGCGAAGCCGGGCCTCGAAGGACCTCTGATTCACAGATCCTTCGAGGCTCGCTTCGCTCGCACCTCAGGATGACAGCGAGGGAAGGAAACCACCATGGACCTCCGCGCCAGCCGCTATCACGATGTCTACGCCCACTGGCAGCGCACGCCCGAGGTGTTCTGGGCCGAGGCGGCGGCCGACATCCACTGGTACGAGAAACCGAAGACGATCTTCGATCCCGACGCCGGCATCTACGGCCACTGGTTCACCGGCGGCGTCACCAACACCTGCTATAACTGCCTCGACCGCCAGGTCGCCGCCGGGCGCAACGACCAGGTCGCGCTGATCTACGATTCGCCCGTCACCAAGACGGTGCAGACCTTCACCTATGGCCGCATGCTGTCCGAGGTGCAGCTCCTCGGCGCCATCCTGCGCGACTTCGGCGTCGAGAAGGGCGACCGCGTCATCATCTACATGCCAATGGTGCCGGAAGCAGTGTTCGCGATGCTGGCCTGCGCCCGCATCGGCGCCATCCATTCGGTCGTGTTCGGCGGCTTCGCGCCGAAGGAGCTCGCGACCCGCATCGACGACGCGCAGCCCAAGGTCATCCTCTCGGCGAGCTGCGGCATCGAGGGCGCGCGCGTCGTCGCCTACAAGCCGCTGCTCGACGAGGCGATCAAGCTGGCGAAGCACAAGCCGTTCGCCTGCATGATCCTGCAACGCCCGCAATGCGAGGCGTCGCTCGTCGAGGGCCGCGACCATGACTGGCGCAAGACCTGGGAGCACGCGGTCGAATACGCCAAGACGTCCGAGTGCGTGCCCGTCGCCGCCACCGATCCACTCTACATCCTCTACACGTCGGGCACGACGGGCATCCCGAAGGGCGTCGTGCGCGACAATGGCGGCCACATGGTCGCGCTGAAATGGTCGATGCAGAACCTCTACGGCATCGACCCCGGCGAGGTGTGGTGGTGCGCCTCCGACATCGGCTGGGTGGTCGGGCATTCCTACATCGTCTACGCGCCGCTGCTGCACGGCTGCACCTCGATCCTCTACGAGGGCAAGCCGGTCGGCACGCCCGACGCCGGCGCCTTCTGGCGCGTCATCTCGCAGCACAAGGCGGTCGCGCTGTTCACCGCGCCGACCGCCTTCCGCGCCATCAAGAAGGAAGACCCGGACGGCAAGCAGATCTCGCACTACGACCTGTCGCGCTTCCGCACGCTCTTCCTCGCCGGCGAGCGTGCCGATCCGCCGACCATCCAGTGGGCCGAGGAGATGCTGCACGTGCCGGTGATCGACCACTGGTGGCAGACCGAGACCGGCTGGTGCATCGCCGGCAATCCGGTCGGCCTCGGCGCGCTGCCGGTGCGTTACGGCTCGGCGACCGTGCCGATGCCGGGCTATGCCATCGACATCGTCGACGAAGCCAATCACGTCCTGCCCGCCGACAAGATCGGCTCGATCGTCGTCAAACTGCCGCTGCCGCCGGGCTGTTTCCCGACGCTGTGGCATCAGGACAAGCGCTTCCGCGAGGCCTATCTCGACGAATTCCCCGGCTACTACAAGACCGCCGACGCCGGCTTCAAGGACGCCGACGGCTACGTCTACGTGATGAGCCGCACCGACGACATCATCAACGTCGCCGGACATCGCCTGTCGACCGGCGGCATGGAGGAGGTGCTCGCGGCGCATCCGGACGTCGCCGAATGTGCTGTGCTCGGCATCAAGGACGATCTGAAGGGCGAGGTGCCGTGCGGCTTCATCGTGCTCAAGGCCGGCGTCGCGCGCTCGAACGAGGCGATCGAGAGGGAGATCGTTGCCCTCGTGCGCGAGAAGATCGGCCCGGTGGCCGCGTTCAAGCTCGCCATCACGGTTCAGCGGCTGCCGAAGACGCGCTCCGGAAAAATTCTCCGCGGCACGATCAAGAAGATGGCCGACGGCGATCCCTGGACCATGCCGGCGACCATCGACGATCCGGCGGTGCTCGACGAGATCGGCGAGGCGTTGAAGGGAAAGGGTGTGGGGGCTTAGGCCGAGCCCGCCCCGCCGCGCCGCCTCGCAGCTACGCCGGCTTGCGCAGAACGTGCCGCAGCTTCCGGGCGAGTTCTTCGCGGCTGTAAGGCTTGCTCAGGATTTCGCTTTCGGCCTCGAGCAGATTGCCATGCCGCATGGCATTGTCGGTATACCCTGACGTGTACAGCACCGCGATATTCGGCAGCCTCTGTTGCGCGCGCCGGGCCAATTCCGTGCTCTGGAGCTTTCCGGGCATGACGACGTCGGTAAACAGCACATCGATGGATACGCCGCTTTCGATGACGGCCAGCGCGTTGTCGGCGTTTTTCGCTTTCAAAACGCTGTAGCCGAGATCTTCCAGCATATCGACCGTGGTCGCCCGCACTTCGTCGTCGTCTTCGACCACGAGAATGCGTTCGGTGCCGCCCTTCGCTGGCGACGTCTCGACTTCGACAAGGACGTCTTCCGGCTGCCTGCTGCGCGGCAGGTAGATTCGGACGGTCGTGCCGCTGCCGAGCTCGCTGTACAATTTGATGTGGCCGCCCGACTGCTTCACGAAGCCATGCACCATGCTCAGGCCGAGCCCCGTGCCTTCTCCGGTCGGCTTGGTGGTGAAAAAGGGCTCAAAGACCTTTTCCAGAATGTCGGGCGGAATGCCGGCGCCCGTATCGCTGACAGCCAGCATCACATATTGGCCGGGCATGACATCGATGTGGCGGGCCGCATATGTGTCGTCCAGCGACGCGTTGCCGGCTTCGATCGTGAGCTTGCCTCGTCCACGCATGGCGTCGCGGGCATTGATGGCCAGGTTGAGCAGCGCCGTTTCAACCTGCACCGGATCCACCAGGGTGTTCCAGAGGCCGCCGCCGATCACCGTCTCGATCTCGATGGCTTCACCGAGTGTCTGTCTCAGCATGTCGTCCATGCCGCGAATCAATCGACCGAGGTTGATGACCCTCGGGGCGAGCGGCTGGCGGCGGCCAAACGCGAGGAGCTGAGATGCGAGCCGCGTACCGCGCAACACGCCCGTCATCGCATTCGTCAGTCGCTTTTCGGCGAGCGCGTTGCCTTCAATGTTCTTCTTGAGCAATTGCAGATTGCCGCTGACGATCTGCAGGAGATTGTTGAAGTCGTGCGCTATGCCGCCGGTGAGCTTGCCGATGGCATCCAGTTTCTGGACTTCGCGAAGCTGCGCCTCGGCAGCTCGCTGGTCCGTGACGTCGATGCAGCTCCCGAAATATCCGGCAAACTGGTCGCCTCGGTAGAACGGTGCGCCGTTGTCGAGGATGTACCGGTACTCGCCGTCGTGCCGGCGCAGTCGGTACACCATGCTGAAGGACTCTCGTGCGTCGAAGGACGCGGTGTAAATTTCGAGGCACCGATCGAAATCGTCTTTATGGACGCCCTCGGCCCAGCCATTGCCGAGTTCCTGCTCCATGCTCCTGCCGACGAAATCGAGCCACGGCTTGTTGAACCAATCGCAAAGCTTGTCCGTCCCCGAACGCCAGATGAGCACCGGAGCGAAATCGGCCAATTCCTTGAAATGATGGTCGCCCCATTCGGCCGACGTTTTCGGAAGACCGTGCATATCGAATTAAACTCGGGACCACTCACAATGCGAGCAGTTCAACGGCTTTGGCTGCGCAGGTTGGCAATCTATCATCCAAATCAATTACCGAGAAAGGGCGGTAACATCAAACCGCGAGGCCGCGCTGCGCGAGCGGGCATTCCGCTCACGCCGCCCCTTCCACCACCCGCATATCCCGTTCCACATTCCCCTTGCCGAGCAGCCTGAGCGCCTCCTTGTACTGAGGCGTGTCGTGGCAGGCGATCGCGGCGTCCAGATTGTCGAATTCGACCAGCACGACGCGCTGCTCCTGGCCCGCCTCCCAGATCTTCTTCGGCATGCCGAGCGCGAGAAAACGGCCGCCCGCGTCCTTGATCGCCGGCACGGCAATTTTCGCATAGGCCTCCCAGGCGGCCGGGTTCTTGATCCAGCGATAGGTGACGACCCAGTAGGCTTTCGGCATGTCCATTCTTCCTTGTTGCTGTCAGACGCGTTTCAGCGCGACTTGTCCTGCTTTTCCGCATAGGCGTCCACTAGTGCGCGGATCATGCGCTGATACGGCACGTCCTGCGACTT
>DATAHD010000132.1:0-10739 GCA_036263395.1 Rhizomicrobium sp.
GGCCGCGTCGCACAGGGCGGCGCGCACGGTCCCGGCGAAACCTTCCTCGCCGCCGCCTATCAACACGTGCTCGCGCGCAACGACGACCGCGACGCGTTCTACAACATCGAAGCCGGTGTGGAGGCGCCGGGCGAAGACCTCTTGCGCGCCGCGCGCGAACTCGGTCACGCCTTCGACGCCATCGCCAAACCGCTCGCGCGCCTCGCGAAAATTCTGCGCGCGCAGATCGCCGATGGCGCCGAAGACATGGAACCCACCATCAAGGCTCGCATCGCTGCTGCCGCACAGGGCATCGAGCGCCGCGCCAAGCTGAACCTGCCATGGTGGATTGCGATGCTCGACCAGTTCGAAAGCGGCACGGTGAGCGACGAGTTCGCGCAATGGTTCGAGATCGCGCGCGAAGATGGCCGCGACGTCGATGTCGGCCTCGAGCGCCGCTGGGTCGATCCCACCATTCCGCTCGCCGGCGAAGTGCTCGCCAAATCGCACGGCGCGGTCATCACCTCGGCGACATTGCGCGATGCCGATCCCGGCGCCGACGACTGGACCAGCGCCGAGGTGCGCACCGGCGCATTACATCTGCCCGAACCGCCGCGCCGCAGCAGCTTCGGCTCACCCTTCGCCTATGCCGAGCAGAGCCGCATCTTCATCGTGAAGGACGTCAACAAGCGCGAGATCGACGAGATCGCAAGCGCCTACCGCGAACTCTTCCTCGCGGCCGGCGGCGGCGGCCTTGGCCTCTTCACCGCGGTGCGTCTGCTGCGTGCCGTCGAACAGCGCATCGCCGAGCCGCTCGCCGAAGCCAACATCAATCTCTACGCCCAGCACGTCGATCGCCTCGACACCGGCGCGCTCGTCGATCTCTTCCGCGCTGAAGAGAACGCGTGTCTGCTGGGCACCGATGCATTGCGCGACGGCGTCGACGTCCCCGGCCGCTCGCTGCGTCTCGTCGTGTTCGACAAAGTCCCGTGGTCGAAGCCCACCATCCTCCACAAAGCCCGCCGTGCCCGCTTCGGCAAAACCTACGACGACCTGCTGACACGTCTGCGCCTGAAGCAGGCGTTCGGACGATTGATCCGCGGCCGCGACGACAAAGGCGTCTTCGTGATCCTCGAACCCGCCACGCCGAGTCGCCTTCTCTCCGCGTTCCCACCAGACGCCCCCGTGGTCCGCTGCGGCTTGGCCGAAGCGATTGCAGAGACACGGAAGTTTTTAGCCGCGACATCCCCCCTCCACTTGGTGGAGGGGGCGAGCAATCGCCTTAGCGATTGATCGGGGGAGGATCGCGCCGCGGAGTCTCTGTCGGCGCGATCCTCCCCCCGCGCCGCGTTGCTCGACGCAACGCGTCACGCCCCCTCCACCAAGTGGAGGGGGACAAAACCATCCACACCCTCCCCGCCCGACTCAGTTGCCGCCGCGCCCGGAATCGCGGCATCGGGAACCATGCGCTTGGCTGTAAAACCGGTGGGTTCTCCCATCCCGGGCGGTGACCGGGGGCGGCCTCGCCCCTATAAGGCCCGCATGGCAGAGAGCGACACCCTGTTCGGCGAAGCGGCGCAGCCCGAAGGCGGCAGCGAGTTCGGCCGCAATTCGACCGGCATTCTGCCCAGCCATGTGCTCAAGCGCCTGCTCCGCGCCCGCCGCGAAGTCCTCGCCGCCGAAGAGTTCGAAGAGGGCCAGATCCAGCCCGCCAGCATCGACCTCCGCCTCGGTCCCGTCGCCTATCGCGTGCGCGCCAGCTTCCTGCCCGGCCCGAATGCCACCGTCGAAGACAAACTCAAATCCGTCTTCATGCACGAGATCGATCTCACGCACGGTGCGGTGCTGGAGACCAACTGCGTCTACATCGTGCCGCTGCTCGAGCATGCCGACTTCTCCAATCGCGTCTCCGGCACCGCCAATCCGAAAAGCTCCACCGGCCGCATCGACGTCTTCGTGCGCCTCATCACCGATCGCGGCCAGGCATTCGACCGCGTCGAGGCCGGCTATCGCGGCCCGCTCTATGCGGAGATCAGCCCGCGCACCTTCCCTGTGCTGGTGCGCAAAGGCTCCAAGCTCAACCAGCTGCGCATCCGTCATGGTTCGCCCGGCTTCACCGACACACAGCTGCGCCGTTTGCATGCCGAGCATCCGCTGGTCGATGTCGATCCCGATATCGACAACGGCCTCGGCTTCTCGATCGATCTCAAAGGCAATGGCGGCCGCATCGGCTGGCGCGCCAAGCGCCATACGGGGATGATCGACGTCGACAAACGCGACGCGCTCGATCCGCACGACTATTGGGAATCGATCGAGGCGAATGCGCAGGGCAACCTGATCCTCGATCCCGACGAGTTCTACATTCTGGTCAGCCGCGAGGCGATCGCCATCCCGCCGGACTACGCGGCCGAGATGGTGCCATTCGATCCGCTGGTCGGCGAGTTTCGCGTTCACTACGCTGGCTTCTTCGATCCCGGCTTCGGTTACGAGAAAGGCGCGGCCCCCTCGGCGCGCGGCGTCCTCGAAGTGCGCAGCCGCGAAGTCCCCTTCATCTTGGAACACGGCCAGATCATCGGCCGCCTGGTGTTTGAACGCCTCACCGACCCGCCGCCGGACGTCTATGGCCAGGGCATTGGGTCAAACTATCAGCGCCAGGGCCTGAAGCTCTCGAAGCATTTCAAGCAACCGTAGTTTTGCCGTCATAGAGTGAGCTTCCGGATCGCAGGATCGCACACATGACGAAGACCATCGCCGCACGCGCCTTGGCCGCGGCACTCGCTATCCCCGCCCTCGCGCAGGCGATGCCCAGCGACAGCGCCATCCGCCAGACCTTGCAGCATCGTGTCGAGAAACAGTATTGGGCGACCGGCATCGTCGTCGGCATCACGACGCCCGATGGCCATCGCATCATCGCCTACGGCACCACACAGAAGGACGGCACGCACAAGGTCGACGGCAACACCGTTTACGACGTCGGCTCACTGACCAAAGTCTTCACCGCCCTCGCGCTCGCCGACATGACGGCGCATGGCGATGTCTCGCTCGACGATCCGGTCGCGAAATATCTGCCGCCTGGCACCAAGCTGCCGCAGGACGGCGCGCGACAGATCACGCTCGCCGATCTCGCGACGCACACCGCCGGTCTGCCGCTGCGTCCGAACAATCTGGTGCCCGGCGATCCCGACAACAAATACGCCGGCTACACCACCGCCCTGCTCTACCAATTCCTCGCAGGCACCGCGGCGCACGGCATCGGCACGACGTACGAATACTCCAATGTCGGCTTCGGCCTTCTCGGCGATGCGCTCGCCCACCGCGCGAACATGCCATATCGCGATCTCATCGCCGCGCGTGTCCTCTCGCCGCTGCATCTGTCCGATACAGGTTTCACCGCGACCGCCGACATGCAGCGGCGCGAAGCGGCGGGTTACTCCATCGATCTCAAACCGCTGCCGCATTGGGATATGGGCGCACTCGAAAGTGCGGGTGGCCTCCGCTCCACGGCCAACGACCTCCTGAAATTTCTCGATGTCGCGCTCGGCCGGACGAAGTCACCGCTTGCCCCCGCCTTCGCCGCGCTGACACAGACGCGGCGACCCGGCGGCATGCAGCCTGCAACCGCCATCGCACTCGCTTGGAACATCTACGACGACAAGGATCGCGAGATTGTCTGGAAGAACGGCAATGTCGGCGGTTACCGCGCCTTCATGGGTTACGACGCGAAAGCGAAGATCGGCGTCGTCGCGCTCGCCAATGTCGTGACCGGCACCGGCGCCGATGACATCGGCCTCAACATTCTCGATCCGAACATCACGGTTGACATGCACGTCCCGCGTGTCCACACAGAGATTTCAATCGATTCATCTCTGCTCGATCGCTATGTCGGGCACTATCGCTTCGGCCCGACCGATATCCTCGCCGTCACGCGCGAAGGCGACCACCTCTACCTCCAGCCCGCCCCCAACATGGACAAGCTGGAGGTGTATCCCGAAGGGCCACGCGACTTCTTCATGAAGGTTACCGATATTCAGGTAACCTTCGAAACCGCTGCCGATGGAACTGTGACCGGCGCGATCTGGCATCAGGACGGTCAGGATCAGCACGGCGACCGCATGCCGTGAGGTGGCCGTTCAAAACTTCCAACCGGACACCGCTTTGCTTTCTAACCATTTCAAGGATGGTTTGAACGGTTCCAAACAGGTCGTTCCTCCGCGTGCGGACAAACGTGTCTTCGCGGTTCCAGATGTTGCCGCAAATCCACACGCATTTGAAATGCACGCGGTAAGGCCCTTACCCCATTGTGCAAGAGGCCTCTCCCGTAACAATTACGTGCACCGACGGTTTGGGTACTTAGGGGGTCCTGAACCGACGGGGGTCCGCATTGACGGGGGCAGACATGAGGCGGCTACGGCACGAAATTCGTGCCGGCCGCCTCATGAGTTTCCAAGGTATCGGCTAACCTGTCCGCGCCGTGACCACACCAACGCTCAGCACAAAACGTCTGCGCCTTCGTCCGCTGCAACAGGCCGACGAGACTGTCGTGTTTGCGATGATGTCCGACGACGAGACCATGCGCTTCTGGGATTGGCCGGCGTTCGGCGACCGCGAGACCGTCAGCGAGATCGTCGCCGGACAGATCGCTGACGTGCGCAGCGGCGACGCCGTCTATTGGACGGTGGAGCTGTCCGGCGGCACACCGATTGGTGTCTGCGACCTTTCCGATTTCGACACGCATCACCGCCGGGCGGAGATCGGCTTCCTGTTCTCGCGCGAGCACTGGGGCAAAGGCTACGCCGCCGAGGCGGTAACGAAGATCATCGCGCACGCCTTCGGCCCCTATGGTCTCGAACGGCTGTGGGCCCGCTTTCACGCCGGCAACGCCGCCTCGCGCAAACTGCTTCAGAGTCTGAGCTTCACCCACGAAGGCACCCTGAAGGGCCACGTGCTGCGCGAGGGGGAACGGCGCGACTGCGAGATCTGGGGACGCCTCAGATGATTGTGATCCGCCGCGCAACACCGGCCGACGTCGAAGGCATCGCTGCGGTGCATGTGCAGAGCCACCGCGAAACCTATGAGCCGATCTTCGGCGGCTATAGCCCGATCTCATCGACCATCGCCCAGCGCCGCGAACAATGGATTCCGGCATTGGCGCGCGGCGATGCGATGTTCGTCGCCGATGATGACGGGCGCATTGTCGGTTTCTGTCACGGTCGCGATAGCACCATGACCACGCTCTATCTGCTGGCGTCGCACCACCGCCGCGGCCTCGGCCAACGCCTGATGTGCGAACTCCTCACCGCGATGCGCGAGGCCGGCGTCACCGAAGTCACCTTCAACGTCCTCGCCGCCAACGCGAACGCTATCGCCTTCTACGAATCCCAGGGCGCCCGCTTCATCCGCCGCGAAATCGTCGAAGACCCCGAAGGCCCCACCAAAGACGCCGTCTTCGTGATCTCGACAGCACCTCAGGCAAGAGGGGATCGCTAACGCACACCAAAGTAGAACATCTATTGCATTTGTACGATAAATGTTCTAACATTCTGGGATGAACCCAGCCTCGCCTCAGCCTCCCTTCCTGCCAAACACCGTTCGCGACGCCCTCGCGCGGCGTCCCCGCACCTGTCCGGTGGGGCGACGACAGGCACCCGCTCCCCCAAAATCGCGGGACAGGGGGAACAATTATCTTGCTGAGGCACCGCTAACCCGCGGAAAACACAAGAAATCCGGCGCACCGGCGGGCAATCGAAACGCCCACAAACACGGCCTCTACGGCGCTGAATACCGCGCCCGGCAACGGGCCATCTGGGTTCTGATCCGCAAAGGCCACGCGTTCGCCCGCGCCATGGACCTGATCCGCCAGCGCGGCCGACACCCCGCCCTGATGGCGCTTCTGCACGCGGCCATGATCACGCCGGCGGAGATGGCCGCGACTCGGCCCTCGCCGCAGACCGCCGCCGTGGCCGCCGCCCTGATCGCCAGACTGTGCAAAAGCCAGCCGACGCTACGCGGCGGTGCGCGGGCGCCGTCCGACCAGATCGGCGATCGCCCACGGCACGTACAGCACCAGGGTCGCCAGGATGCCGATCACGATCATCTCGGGGATGTAGTACGGCCAGGCCGGCATGAAATCGAACACGGTGGCGTGCCCCGGCTTGGCGCGGAAGAAGCCGTAGTTCACGCCCAGCAGCCAATCGATCGTCGCGGCGACGGCGGCATAGAGCAGCGTCCAGCCGATCACGCGCGGGATCGAGGCCGCCACGGGCCGCATCTTCGCGCCCGCCATGAGGTAGATCACCGATCCGATGATCGCCGCATGGCCCAGCATGAAGACGACGAATTGCGGCTCCGGGAAACTGTAATTCACGTCGGGCGTGACGAGCCCCTGCATCGTGCCGGCGAGGCCCCAGAAATACGCGACCTCGAACGCGAAGATGCTCGGCCGGATCAGCGCGAAGATCACCGCGATCGTCGCCCAGTCGCACAGGTTCATCGGAAACACGTTGCCGAGCGTGATCCAGCTGCGCTCGATGAACAGCACATACCACGCGATCCACGTGCCGATCAGCAGCGCCGCCAGCGACAACGGCACGAAGCGTTCCAGCCGCGCATCGCCGGTGCCGCGCACGATCACCGCAAGGATCAGCGGTACGATCAGCGTCAGCGCCATCACGATCAGATGCTGCGTCCCGAACAGGACGAACTTGTCATGCATCGCCAGTTTCCTTCGCCGCCGATTATGCGGCGAGCCGCGATTGCCGCAACCGGTCGAGCAGCAGGAACGGCAGGTAGAGCACCGCCATCGCGAACACGCCGATGGCAAAGCTCTCTGCGATGTACCACGGCCAGGGCGGCATGGTGTCGAACAGCGTCGCCACCGACGGCTTGCTGCGCAGGAAACCGTAGTTGGTGCCGAGCAACCAATCGGCCGTTCCGGCAACCGCGATATAGCCGATGGTCCATGCCGCCACCCGCGCGATGGAGCCGGGCACCGGCCGCATCTTCAGCCCGAACGTCATGTAGAGCACGCCGGTGATGATGATCGCGTGATAGAAAAAGAACAGCATGAAGCGCATGTCCGGAAAATCGTATTCGAGATCGGGCGTGATCGACGCGAGAAGCGTGCCCGCAAGCGCCCAGAAATACGACAGCTCGAACGTCCGCTGGTTCGGTCGCACCAGTGTCACGCCAACCGCGATGGTCGCCCAGTCGCACAGATTGAGCGGCAGAATGTTGCCGAGCGTGATCCAGCCCTTCACGTAGAAGAAGCCGAGATAAACGATCCAGTCGGCGAGCAGGAAGAACGCGAGCGTATAGCGCAGGGCCTTGTCGATCATCGGATTGTTCGATGCCCGCGTGACGGCGACCAGCGCTGCGGAGACCGCCAGCATCAGCGCCATGGCCGTCCAATGCGACGGACCGAACGAATGAAAATGCGCAGGCATAACGGACCCCTCCTGTATGCCTGGCGATTGCGCACCGCCCCCGTGGCGCAATCAGGGACGAAACAAGGCGATATTGCGGAAGGCGGCGATGATAACATGGCCGCCCTGTAGGGCGAAACCCGGCCCCCTTCGCAGAAAAGCGCCGAAACTCGCAGAAAGTTCTTTGAATCCGCAGAAAAGCGCTTTCCAATGCTCTTCGTGACTTATAAGGCGGGGATATGAGGGGAAGCCGCGATACCAAACCGCATCAGACCTTTCTAAAGACCGCTGCATCGGCGTTTCAGGAGCTGTCGGACAACGAGGGCCTGAACGCCAAATCGCGGGCGCGATATCGCAAGCTCGCAACAACCGCCACCGCGCTGCGCAAATCGCTGAACCGCGCAACGCCGACGGATGCGCCGGCGGAAACGGACATCGGCGACACATCGGATCTGCCGAAGGCGCTGCTCAAAGAACTCAACAGCGCCGGCTCAGGCGCGCAGGACTTCGAGAAGCGCATCCTGTCGGTGATGACCGATCTCGGCGGCGAGGCGAGCCTCGATCAGATCCTCGTCGCGCTCTATCGCAAGCACCAGATGGTCACGAAGCGCCGCGTGCTGCAGAACAAGCTCTGGCGCCTGGTGCGCAAGAACAGGCTTCAAACCGTCAAAGACGATCGCGGCGTTTTCCGCCTCAAGGAACGCGACGAGCGGGGGAAACGCACGCCATGACGACATCGCTCCACATCGCCCAGCCGGAAGACGCAATGCCGGCGCCCAAGCCCGCGAAAGCGCGCGCCCAAGGCGGCGGCGAAGGCCACACCAACGCCGTGATGATCGCCTGGTGCGACTGGATCGCCAGCATGATGATCGGCCTGATGCCGCTGCTCTGCCACATGCTGCTGCACATCTCCGCCCGCTCCGCGCCCGACTGGGACGACAACTGGGCGCCCGACTTGCTGTTCATCAGCATCAGCAATTCCGGCCTCGTCACCGTCACGGTGTTCACCCGTATGCTCGCGGCACATCTGTCGATCTCCAGCCTCACGCCGTTCATGCGCGTGGTGTGGGGCATCACCATCGTCTGCTTCGCCCTCGCCTCGATGCTCTACGGCGCCGCCGTCACCGGCATGAGCAACGGCTACACCGGCTGGGCGTCGCTGGTATTCGTGATCCTGTCCGCCTGGTGCTCGCTGACCTTCGAGCTTGCCGTCGCACGAGAAGAAGTCGCACGCCATAAAACCACCAAGCGCCCACGCTGACCCAGATTTCAGTGTTTCCGCCCCGCCGGAATATGCTATGCGGAGCGCCCCGCGGGCGTAGTTCAATGGTAGAACGGAAGCTTCCCAAGCTTCATACGAGGGTTCGATTCCCTTCGCCCGCTCCAGCACTTAGCTAAAACGGCCTTTCCGGTTTTCCCACCGGTTTTCCCGATCTCGTTCCAAAACCGTTCCGCCAATCTGGCGACGAGTAAGGTCGCTCTGCTACTCATTAGCGGCGAGGGGGCACCTATGAGCGAGTATGTGTGGATAGGTCCGGCCATATCGGCCTGCTCGTTAGCGGCTGTTGTTTGGCTGAACTGGGGACGGCAGGCGCTGAGAGCTCAGAAGCTCAAGAAGCCAGTCGATGCCTATCTAACGGCATATGCAAAGGCGAAAGAAGATAGCTGGGCGCGGGAGCTACATGTCCCGCCTGGTCGCACTGTCCAAGTACAGCTCCGCTTGAAACCACGTCTTACACATCAGAATCACGAGACGATCTTCGGCTTTAGTGGGCCCGAAAATGATCGCCCGCTTCCAAAGATGTTCAGAAGTGAGTTTATCAAGACGGGTATTCGTCAGCAGCAATCGCCAGCAACCAACCCAGATCATTATATCGACTATAATGACTGCTATCACATCCGAGAGAAATCCGACCGCGTCGTCGGAAATGTTTACGCGCTCGGATTCGAAGTCGATACTCGCAGGCCGGGACGCTACCCAGTAATACTCACATTCATCACGGAAACAGGCGAAGGGCTGCCCACCCAGCCATTGACCCTTGTTGTAGAGACGCGCCCCTAGGTCTCCTTGTAGCCATGCTTTCGAAGGAAGTCGGCGCTGAAGATGTGTTCCTGTTCAGCCAGGGTGGGCGACCAACCCTCGCGCCACGGCGCTTCGATGCGGTTGCCCTTCTGATCGAACATCGGCCGGTGACGGATCGCAGGCGACCACCGGTCTACTTGCTCCTCGTACACGCTGCCTCTGAGAGGCTTAAGCACGATCCAATCCGGTTCTTGCGGCATCAACTCCCCGCCGTCACAGCCTCAAGCCGACGAATGCGGCTCTTCATTATTTCATCGCGCTTCACGTAGCGGTCGATGAGGCGTTCGACGCGCTCTTCGGCCCAACCGAGTGTCTCCGCAATCTCGCGGATGGAGAACTCGGCCCGATACAGGTCGGTGGCGAAGGTGCCACGGAGATCGTGCAGGTGAAGGTCGATGCCTTCGGCATGGAGTCCTGAGCGCTCCATCGCGGTCCACCAGGATGAACCGAAGCCGTCGGCCGTCCACGGGCGACCTTTCGAGCTGGTCAGGATCAGCGTCGACCGCTTCGGGATCTCCTTGAGCAGCTCGCGCAGCGCGGCTGTCATCGGCGCCGTCGCCGTCTTCGTCTTCTTCGCTTTCTTGCCGCTGCTCTTACTGGTCTTCTTCTCGATCGCATAAGGCTCGACATGTGCCCATGCCGCGGTGATGCCATCGCTGAGGCGATAGCCCGTGCGGCGGAAGAACCGCGCGGCCCATTTGATTTCGTCGGAGACGTGCGGGCATTGCATGAGCATCTGCCAATGATGCTCCTCCCAAACCTTGTCGGAGCGGTCGTTGCTGTAGACGTTCGGGATTTCGTGGCAGATGTTCAGGGTGAGCTTGCCTTCGCTCACTATGAAGGTCAGCAGCGCGGACAGCACCTGTTTGGCATAGTCACGGGTGCGATCCTTGCCCTTCCACGTCTTGTCGAGCCACTTGCGGATATCGACCCGGAACTCCGCCCGGTCGAACTGCTTGACGCTGAGCGCGCCGAAGTGATCGCTGATCTTGTCGATGAACGGCAGCCACGCTTGCTTGGTGACCTCGGCGTTATTCTGGAACGCGTCGCTCGCCTTGTAGCGCGCCACCCACGTCGAGAAGCGCTTTTCATCCATCGCGAGCTGCGGATTGCGCAGCTTTTCGTGGGCCTCGTTGTACGACTGGAAGAACTCCGGCGAGCCGGGCTCGCCAACCAGCCGCGGGCCGTTCAGCCAGGCGTAGTAATACGTCCGGCCTTTCGCCTTTTTCTTCTTCACGCCCTTAAGCGTCACGGTC
>DATAHD010000133.1:0-6147 GCA_036263395.1 Rhizomicrobium sp.
TGCGGCACATTTTCGCCGCAGCCGACGCCAATCCGGGCAATGCCTTCGTGAACGCCTGTGCCGCAGCCGTGCACCTGGCGCTGGAGGCGAGAAGCGGCGTGGTTGCCGCACAGCCCTATCTGGCGGCCATGCGCCGCGCACGGGCGACGGCCAACGAACGCGAAGACCTTTTTGTCCGGGCTGTCGAAGCCTGGTCGGCGGATGATCTCCGTGGAGCGCTGACGCACTTTCTGGAGATTGCACAGCGCTTTCCGGCTGATATCGCGTCGGCGAAGTGGGCGCAGTATCACGCTTTCAATCTCGGCGACGCGAACGCCATGCTGCGCGCCGCAAAGGCGGTGCTGCCAGCCCACGGCGAGACAGCGGAAGCCTGGAGCATGTTTGCCTTCGCCGCCGAGCAAGCCGGACATGTGCCACAGGCGGAAGAAGCGGCCCTGCAGGCGCTAGCCCTCAAGGCAACAGATCCTTGGGCGCATCATGCTCTTGCACATGTCTACGACAGCCGGGGCGAGATCGATCGCGCAATCGGTTTCCTCCGCGCCAACGCCGGGGCATGGGAAGACCGCAGCATCTTCGTGCGGGAGCATAACTGGTGGCACCTTTGCCTCTGCCACATCGCTGCCGCTTCGGAGGCTGAGGCCCTCGCGACCTTCGATCGCCATCTCTGGGGCGCGTGGCCGGAATTCGGGCAGGAGCAAATCGGTGCGATTTCGGCGCTGTGGCGGCTGGAGCTCGCAGGAGTTGATGTCGGCGACCGGTGGGGTGCCATCGTCGCCGCGGTTCGCGATCGCGGCACCGAGCATCTGCTCCCATTCCATGACCTTCACTATGTATATGCCCTGGCTCGTGCGGGAGCCGCCGGCGAGGCCGACGCATTCCTGCGCTCCATGGCACGGCGCAACGACCGCACAGGTGTGTGGATCTCCGTCGCCCTGCCCGCGTCCGCTGGGATTGTTGCGCACGCGCGTGGATCGCACGCACGCGCCGCCGAACTGCTCGGATCGGCGATGAGCGGCCTCGCCTTGATTGGCGGCAGCCGAACGCAGCGCGATCTGTTTCGAAAGGCATGGATCGCCTCGTCCCTGAACAGCGGCAACGCACAGCTCAAATCCTTGCTGCTGCAGCCGCTGACCAATCGTGAAGCCCGCACCATTCTTGGCGGCGCACCGCCGGCGCGTGCGCTCGCCGCCGCGTAAGGAGACAGCCATGATCTTCGGATGGATGATTTCTTCCAGCCCCTACCTTCTGGCGGGTTCGATCGTCATCTCGACGTTCATTCTGGAAGACGCCGCGATCGTGTACGCCGCGCTGATCGCAACAGGCGGCATGATCTCGCCGTCGGCTGCATTCCTGGCTTTGTTTGCCGGGATCTATGCCGGCGATATCGGTCTCTATTTCCTCGGCGCCGCCGCGCATTGTTCCAAGCGGGCGCGTGCGTTTCTCGGTGAGACGCGCATTGCGACGGCGCAACACTGGCTGGAGCGGCGTGCTACGGCCGCGCTGATCGGAGCACGCTTCGTCCCTGGCAGCCGATTGCCGATCTATACGGTGAGCGGTTTTCTCGGCGTGCCATTTGCCCTCTTCGCATCCATCACGGGTATCGCAAGCCTGGTGTGGTCCGCCGCCGTGTTCACCCTGGTGTACCTGTTCGGTGCACATATCACCGACAGCTTCGGCGCCGCGCGATACGTGATTGCGGTACCTGTCCTTCTCGTGATCGCGTTTGGGCCAGGCCTCATCGCCCGTTTCTCCGGTCACCGTTTCCTCGCGGAGCCATCCGATGTCTAGCGCGACACTCGTCCCTCAGCAGGCCAGACCACACCGCGGCCTTCCCGCACTTGATACGGGCGGACGCGCGATCGCGTTCTTCGAATTCTGGCCGCAATGGGCGTTCTACACGCCGATGGTTTTGTATTGGGTGTACCTCTCCATCCGTCATGGGGGCGCAACCCTGCCAACCGTTTCCAATCCGTCGTTTCCGTTCGGCGGGTGGATCGGGGAGTCGAAAGACGCGGTGCTTCGGCAGGCGGGACCGTTTTCCCGCACGCTCATCGCTCCCTTTATCTCCTTCGTTCGCGGTGACGATCCATCGGTGTCTGCTGCAGGCGCCATCCGCCAGTTGAGAAATGCCGGCTTGAGATTTCCCGTCGTCGCGAAACCGGACATGGGCTGTCGCGGCGTCGGCGTTCGTCGCGTGCGCAACGAGAACGATCTGGTGCAATACATCGCCGGCTTTCCCGCCGGCGAGCGGATCATTCTGCAGGCCCTTGTGGACCACGAAGCCGAAGCCGGCGTCTTTTATGTGCGCCGACCGGGAGAAGCACGGGGCCAGATCATCTCCCTGACGCTCAAGTATTTTCCATACGTTTATGGCGATGGTCATTCGACCCTAGCGGAGCTGATCGCTCGTGACCGCCGCGCGGGTCCGCTCAAACACCTTTATCTCGCGCGCCACGTTCATCGCTGCAATGATGTTCTAGCGGATGGTCAGCCTTACCGCATCGCCTTTGCGGGCAGTCACAGCCGCGGCACGATCTTCCGCGATGGCAACGCTTTCATCACCGATGCAATGACCGAAGCGTTCGATGCCGTCGCCAAGGACATCGATGGGTTTTTCTTCGGCCGATTCGACGTGCGCTTTACGACGTTGGACGACCTGAGAATGGGTCGCGGCTTTACGATTCTCGAATGCAATGGTGCGGGTGCTGAAGCGACCCATATCTGGGACCGTCGCACGACCCTGCGTGAAGCTTACCGCACATTAATTCAGCAATACGCTCTGTTATGGGAGATCGGCGCGGAAAACGCGCGCCGCGGCGCAGCGCCGGCGCGCTTCAGAGACCTCTTCCGCGCATGGCGTAACGAAGTCAGGCTCTGGGCGAAATACCCCCCGACGGAGTGAAATTGACACCATAAACCTGCAGTCTAGAGTTTCTCCTGCGCGATGGGGCGCGCACGACATGGAAATGCATCAAGTCCGCTATTTTCTCGCGGTCTGCCGCACGCTGAATTTCACCAAGGCGGCGGAAGAGTGCAATGTCGCGCAACCGTCGCTGACCCGTGCCGTCCAGAAGCTGGAAGACGAACTCGGCGGGCCGCTGTTTCACCGCGAGCGCGCCAACACGCATCTCACAGAGCTTGGCCGCCTGATGCAGCCGCATCTGGAGCAGACCTATTCCGCAGCGCAAGCGGCGAAGACGCTGGCGACAAGCATCCGCAAGGGTTCGGTCGCACCGCTCCGTCTGGCTATCGATACAACCGTCCCGATGAAGCCCGTCGTCGATATTCTCTCCAACCTTCGCCAGTCGATCGATGGGATCGAACTGACGCTCGGGTCGGGTACCCGCCGCGCTGTTCTTGCCGATGCGCTGGAGGGAGATTTCGATCTAGTCGTCGCGAGCCAGGCAGGCGAGACGCCCGATCGCATGCGCAGCTGGCTCCTGTTTCGCGAACAATGCAACGTGATCGTGCCCGAGGGCCATCGCTTCGCGCAGCAAGCGTCTGTGACGCTCGCCGATCTCGATGGCGAGCCGATGATCGAGCGTGTGGATTGCTGCCTGTCGCCCGGCTTCAACGAAGCCTGCCAGGCTGCCGGCGTTCGTACGGAATTTCGTCATCGCGCGACCAGTGAAGACCAGCTGCAGCGCATGGTACTCGCCGGCTTTGGCGCCGGTGTCAGTCCACCGACGATCCCGCTTTTGCCCGGACTGGTGGCTGTTCCGATCGAAGGCAAGGCGCTCGAGCGCGAGGTTGTTCTCGCGACCGTGGCCGGGCGCCGCTTCTCCGTCGCTGCCGATGCGTTCGTCAAAGTTGCACGTGCACGCGACTGGTCCAAGGCGCCGGAAGCGGCCTAACGTCAGACGAGCTTGGGGATCACATCCAGCAGTGTTTCGGGATCCAGCCGGTCGCGGTAGTCGGGATTGACGTAGGCGTGCGTGATGACGCCGTCCTTTCCCACCACATAGGTCGCCGGAATCGGGATCATCCAGCTGTCGTTGCCGTACACCTTCGGCAGATCGACATTGAACTTGAGATAGCTCGGCTGGATATCGTCCGGAATCCGGAACATCAGGCCGCAGTCCATCGCGACACCGTTATCGACATCGCACAAGATCTCGAAATCGAGATCGCGCTCCTTCTTCGTCTTCAGCGCCAGGCCACCGATCTCCGGCGTAATGGCGAGAACGCCGGCACCAAGCTGCTGCAGCCGCGGCGAGACTTCAGCCAATGCGTTGAGTTCGGCGGAGCAGTATGGGCACCACATGCCGCGATAGAAGCTCACTATCACCGGCTTTGCGCCGAAGATGTCTTTGGAATTGATCAGCACGCCTTCGGCGTTGGGCAACATGAAGTCCGGCAGGCGGTCGCCAACCTTCAGCGCGCCTGACGCAGCATCGGACGCGATCAATCCCGCAACAAGCTTGTCGTTGTCTCGCGTGAACCAATCGGCCGTTGCCGCGCGTATTTTGGCGAGCGTCTCGGCGAGTGGATTTCGTCTCGTCATGCCTGCAATCTTAGACGGTTGGCGCGACGTGACAACGGCGCACTCATGGTCCAGCCCGAAGTGCCTTGAGCACCGTAACGATTTCGGCCGGATCCATGCGCTCGCGAAAGTCGGGATTGACGTAGGCGTGACGGATTATACCCTTCTGATCGATCACGAAGGTGCCAGGGATCGGCAGAAAGCGGCTGGCATTGCCGTAGATCGCCGGGAAATCGATCCCGATCTGCTGATAGCGGCCGTTCACTTCGTCGTTCAGTCGAAAAACCAGCCCGTAAGCCAGGCTCAGTCCGTTGTCCGGGTCGGTGAGTATTTCGTAGCTGAGGCCCTTGTCCCGCTTGGCCGACAGTGCGCCGCCTCCTGTTTCGCCGGTGACGGCAAGGAGGCTCGCACCGAGGGATGCAATCTCCGCTGCCGCCTCTTCCAGGGCCTCCAGCTCCGTCACGCAATAGGGACACCATCGACCGCGATAGAAGCTCAGCACCACTGGTCCGGCGGCAAGCAGTGTTTCGGAAGACACCAGCCGCCCCTCCGCGCTCGCAAGCACAAACTCCGGCGCTGCGTCGCCCGCCTTCAGCGCGCCATCGGCAGCCCCGACACGGCGAAGTTCGGCGACCATCCGGTCATAGCGGGCAGTTGTTTCAGGAGCGGAAGCGGCGCGGACGGCATCCATCTTCTCCTTGAGAGACCTCGGTTTTTCCATAGTGCCCAACATAGAGGCGGCCGCCCTCCCACTCAATGAATCCGACCATAGCGCGAAGCTATGAAGTTGGAAGGCAAGCGGCATTTCAATTCGACGCGCCCCTCCACGATCTTCCTGTTCGATGTCGCGCAACGGCCGGCAGCAACCAACAGGAGACAGCAATGAACACCTTCACCACGGCCGGCAAGCTCCGGCATCTCGCATCCGCGGCAGCCCTCGTCACCGCCGCCACATTCTTCGGCACGGCTGGCGCCTCTGCCGGCGAGTGCCCCGCCGGCAAGACCGGCGTCGACGTCATGAAGCCGGGCGCCACGATGCCCAGCAAAGTGACCGACACCGTCATCGCCTCGATCGACCTCAAGGACTACGGCATCGATGGCCGCGCGCTGCGCATGCGCCGCCTCGTCGTGCAGCCGGGTGGCGTCGTTCCGTGGCACAGCCACGAGACCCGTCCGGCCAACATCCTGGTCGTGTCCGGCGAGATCACCGAGTACCGCAGCACCTGCGCGGTGCCGCTGCTGCACAAGGCCGGCGAAGTCACGCAGGAGTCCGGCAACCTCTCGCACTGGTGGAAGAACAACTCGAAGAAGCCGGCGGTGCTGATCTCCGCCGACATCCTGCCGCCGCAAATGGCGGCTGGCGCCACCATGTAACCGAGCTTGTCATCGTCCGCTCCCCCACCCGGACGAGACAACGCGGCGGTGTGACCCGCATTCAGCCCTCTCGCGACCGTCACGCCGCCGCACCCCTTTCACGAAAGGCTGCGCCCATGTCCACCATCGAACCCCACAGCATGCGCCTTGGCGATGCGATGGACATGGGCGTGCGTCTTTCGACGATCGTGATCGGTCTGACCGCCTTTCTGACGCTGGTCGACCTCTTCGCGACGCAAGCCATCCTGCCGACGCTGGTGCGCACCTATGGCGTATCGCCGGCCGCGATG
>DATAHD010000134.1:0-4906 GCA_036263395.1 Rhizomicrobium sp.
GGCACGACACAGCTCGCCTTCACGATCACGCCCAGCGGCAAGGTCCGCGGCATCCGGGTTGCGCAGTCGAGCGGCAATGGCGGTCTCGACGATGCGGCGATCCTCTGCGCGAAAGCGTGGCGCTACAATCCTGCCCAGCGCGGCGGCGAAGCGGTCGAGTCGCCGTGGGTCGCCAATGTTGTGTGGGCGGTGCAGAAGCCGCCCGGCACCTGACCGCGGATGTAGGTCCCGTCAGTTCGGGATCTGCACCATCATCGCGTCATAGCCCTTCACGAAGTTGGAGTTCATCCGCTTCGGCTCCCCGATCACTTCGATCATCGGGAAGCGCTTCAGTATCTCTTCCCACATGATGCGCAGCTGCATCTCGGCGAGACGCATGCCGACGCAGCGGTGAATGCCGAACCCAAACGACACGTGCTGGCGCGGCCGCTCGCGGTCGATGATGAACTCGTTCGGCCGGTCGATCGCGTCTTCGTCGCGGTTGCCCGAGACGTACCACATGATGACCTTCTCGCCCTTCTTGATCTGCTTGCCGCCGATCTCCGCATCGGCCAGCGCTGTGCGCCGCATATGCGCGACCGGTGACTGCCAGCGGATGATCTCCGGGATCATGCTGTCGATCAGCCCCGGGTTGGCGCGCAGCTTGGCGTATTGATCGGGATTGCGGTTCAGCGCCCACAGGCCGCCGGTGATCGAATGCCGTGTCGTGTCGCTGCCCGCGACGATCAGCAGGATGATGTTGCCGAAGTATTCCTCCGGCGAGCTTTTGCGCGTCGCCTCGTTGTGCGCCAGCATCGAGATGAGATTGTGTGCCGGCGGTGCCGCCAGCCGCTCGTTCCACATCGGCACGAACTGCATCAGAATCGAGAACAGCTCCATCTGCTGCTGCTCTGGCGTTTCCACCATCGCGCCGGGACCCGGGATCGTCAGCAGCAGGTCGGAACACCGTGGCAAGGTACGGCGCTGCTCGAACGGAAAATCGAACAGCGTTGCCAACATCTGGCTGGTCAGCTCGACCGACACCTTGTCGACGAAATCGAACGGCTCACCGCGCGGTAGCTCGTCGAGAATTTTTGCGGCGCGTTCGCGGATCAGCGGCTCGAGCACGGCAAGGCTCGGCGGCGCGAACATCGGCGCGATCACCTTGCGCTGCTGATCGTGATCCGGCGGATCGAGGGAGATGAAGCTCGACTGCGCGCGCGGCTGCGGCCCGTCGAAGATCGTGATGCCGCCAAGCTCCGTGTCCGATGAAAACACGCGATGGTTGGAGTCGACTGCGATGATGTCCTTGTGCTTGGTCACCGACCAGAACGGCCCGAAGTCGCTGTCCTTGGTGTAGTGCACCGGATCTTCGGCGCGCAGCCGCTCGAACCACGGCCACAGCGTATCGTTGCGATAGATGTCGTTGTCTTCGATATGAAAGTCCTCGAGCGGCGTCGCATACGCCTTTTCGCGGGCTTCCTTCGCGCGCTTTGCGAGTTCGTCTTGCAGCATCGGTACCTCCCCAGGCACGACGGAATGAGACCAAGGTGTATCGCACCGCGCAAGTGTCCTGTTGCGGGATTGTGGGAGGTATTGCGATAAACGACACATTTGATGGCTGTGATCGGTTTGCATTGAGCCGTCCTGCTCACGCGCCTACCGTCCGCTGCGTCAAATCTGTGGGAGCGTCGCATGCGGAAACTGGTGCTTGGACTGACCCTTGGACTCGCCGCCATCCCGCTCGTGGCTTATGCCGCGATCACCTACGGCTCGATGGCGAGCGCCAGCCTGGGGCAGGGCGCCAGTCTCAACGGTGCGGTACCGTTCCCCGCGGACAACGCGTGGAACACCGACATCAGCCAGGCCCCGGTCGATCCCAATTCGGATGCCATCCTCGCCACCATCGCCATCGGCAACGGCCTGCATCCCGATTTCGGCAAAGGTACCTATGCCGGCGCGATCATCGGCATTCCCTATTACGTGGTCGCGGGCAGCCAGCCGAAGGTGAAGGTCAAATACACCTGGTACGGAGATCAGAGCGACAAAGGTCCGATGCCCATTCCAGCGAATGCGCTGATCGAAGGTTACAAACCCAACGGCAAACCATTCAGCGGCGACCGCCATCTGCTGGTGATCGATCGCGACGACAACCTGCTCTACGAACTTTACAACGCCAAGCTCAAGGATGACGGCACGTGGAGCGCCGCATCCGGTGCGATCTTCCATCTCGACTCGAACAACGTCCGCCCGACGCAGAAGAACAACTGGACCAGCGCCGATGCGGCGGGTCTGCCGATCTTTCCGGGTCTCGCGCGTTATGACGAAGTGGCCGCCGGTGTGATCCCGCATGCGCTGCGCTTCACGGTGGAGAACACGCGCAAGGCTTATATCCGCCCGGCCAATCATTGGGCGTCGGACGACACGAACCCGAACCTGCCGCCGATGGGCATGCGGGTGCGGCTGAAGGCGAGCTACGTCATTCCGGCCGACTTCGACAAGCAGACCAAGGTGATCCTGAAGGCGCTCAAGACCTACGGCATGATGATCGCCGACAATGGCAGCAACTGGTACATCTCCGGCGCGCCGGATGAGCGCTGGAAGAACGACAAGCTGGTCTCGGAACTGCGCGAAGTCACCCGCGGCAATTTCGAAGTCGTGAAGATGGGCAAGATCTACAAGCCGAAATAACGGCGCGGCCTAGTGCACAGGCGCCTTGCTCTGCGCCGACGGTTTGCTCTCGGCCTCTTCTGGCTCTTCGGCGTCGTCAGGCGCCGCCGGGAATTCGCCGCCTGATGTGCCACGGTCGACCGAGGCCTGCCGCGTGACCGCCAGCAGGATGCCTGCCTTGTCGAGCGCGTTCTTCACGTCTTTCTGGATCGGCGACAGCGCGCGCCAGTAGTCCTCGCTGTGTACGTAAGCGGTCACCTGCATCAGCACCGCATACTCTTGCAGCTCCGACACGCTCACACCGGGAGCCGGCGCTTTGAGAACATGGCTGTTGCCTTCCAGCGCACCTAGGATCGCCTTCTCGACCTCCGCCAGATCGTTCACGAAATCGACCGGCAGCGTGAAGTTCACGCGGCGTAGCGGCTCGCGCGTGTAGTTCTTGATCACGCCGCTGAAGATCGAGGAATTCGGCACCGACACATAGACCATGTCGCGCGTCGTCAGGATGGTGGTGAAGAGACCGATCTCGCGCACTGTGCCGAGTTGCCCACTGCCGATCTCGACAAACTGGCCAACGCGATAGGGCCGCAGCAGAAGCAGCATCACACCCGCCGCCACATTCGACAGCGTGCCCTGCATCGCAAGACCGATGGCCAGACCCGCCGCGCCAAGCACCGCAATCAGACTTGTCGTCTGCACGCCGAACTGTCCCAATACCAGCATCGCGGTGAGGATCAGCAACGCATAGCGTAGCAGCGACGCCAGTAGCGGCTTCAGCGTCATGTCCATCGGGACATGCGAAAGACCGGTCTCGAGCGCGCGCTTCGCCCAATTCGCCAGCATCCAGCCGACGACCAGAATGATGATACCGGCCAGCACGCGAATGCCGCTGTCGACCATCAAAAGCCGCATCTCGGTGATGAATGCCGGTGAAAAAGCCGCAGAAAGCATGGGGTTCGGACATAGAAATTGCCTACCCGTAACGCCTCAGGCCGGAAAAGGTGGCTGAGGTGCTGAGCCCTTGCAGATTGTCATACGAGCGATTGAAAGCGCGAAGACAGCCGGTCATCGCCCATTCGCAGGGAGACGTTACACAGTGCATGGGTGGGACGTGATGCGATCAGTAATCGCGACGGCGCGTCAGTGCGGTGAACAACAGGCCCAGCGCACAGCCAACCGCAAACGTGACGACCGCGGCCTGCACCGGCTCGCGTTCCGCCATGTCCCACGCGCTTTCTACGGCCGCCTCGGTCTGCTCGCGCACCCGCTGGCCGGCGGCTTTTGCGTTGGTCGAGAACTTGCTCGCGCTGTCACGCACGCTCGCGGCCAGATCCTCGATCTGATCGCGCGCCGACTGGATCCCGTCGAACAGGGCGTCAAGGGTGCCCTGTGTTTCGTTCTCGCTGTCCATGATGCGCTCTTCCATCAGAAGGCGATCCGGGAGAACACAAAGCCCGCCAGAACCGCCATCACCATCGCCTTGATCGGCTGCTGGACAATATAGCTTTCCACCTGTTCGCAAAGGCTTTCCGCCGGTTGCTCGGTGGCGACAACGGCGTTCTGGGATTCACGGTCGGATGAAGCGGACATAGGGCACCTCCAGCCCGACCTAACGGCCCAAAGCACCACCTGTTCCCGCGGATTTTCCGCCAACCGGCATCAGCCCAACGTTCGATATTGACCAAACGGTCATATTTGACTAAACAGTCATTATGATCGCTGTCCTGAAGCCCGCCGACGACCGACGCCGTGCCCGTACCCGCAACGCGCTGCTGGGCGCCGCACAGACGCTGTTCTCCGCAAAATCGGTCGATGGCGTCAGCATCGACGACATCGTTCAGAGGGCGGAGGTCGCCAAGGGCAGCTTCTACAATCACTTCAGCGACAAGGACGACATTGCCCGCGAAGTCGCGCGCCTCGTCCGTGAAGAGGTCGAAACCCAGGTCAATGCGAACAACGACGGCGTCAGCGACCCCGCCGACCGCATGGCGCGCGCTGTCAGCACATTCATCCGCTTCGCGCTGACCGATCCGGAACGTGCCCGCGTGCTGCTGCGCCTGCATCCCGGCGCGACGCTCGCGGCCAGCGCAGCGAACGCCGGCCTGCGCTCCGATCTCAAGCGCGGTCTCGCCGCCGGACTCTATACCGACATCACCGTCGAAGCGGCCGTGCCCTATGTCATGGGCATCTGTCTCTCCACCATGAGTCTCGCACTCGAAGGCACGCGGCCGAAACGTTTCGCCGGCGAAGTCGAAAT
>DATAHD010000135.1:0-22478 GCA_036263395.1 Rhizomicrobium sp.
CGCTCCATCGCATGCGCGGTTTCCTGGATGCGCAGCGACGGTGACAGCATGCCGCGGATGCGTCTGGCCAGTGGTCGGATCGCGTCGAGCAAAACTGTTGTTCCTCACGCGCCCGCAGGCGCAGCCGCTTTATAGTCTTTGTAGGATTTCTCTTCGACCAGAGCTGAACCGAGAAGCAGGTTAATGTCCTTCTTCAAACGTGCGCGCTCGTCATTGGTGACGTACACCGAGCGCGCGAGTTCCACGAACTTCGGTCCGAAGTCGCCATCCCGTTCACAGTCGCGGATATCGTCTTCGATGTCCCAGAGCTGCTCATTTACCTTGCGTAGACCATCGAACAGTTCGTCGAATTTCGCAGATTTGGTGATTGCCGCGAAGAAAACGTCCGAAATCGCGTTCAGTTCGGTGACGACATTCGCGAGTTTGCCCGCATCAGAGATGCGCTCCTGCTTGATGCGAAGGATTGCGATCTTGTCGGCAGCCTCGCCGTAAGACACCGGCAACATAAACGTACTCATGTACCCCACCGTTCAAGCAGCGACCCGGACGATAGGGAACACCGTAACATCCCGTCTGCTCAGCTTTCTTGGACTTGAGGCTACTTAGAACAGCCCCATGCCGCTTGCCAAGGCTTTGCGGTCACACGGAAAAAGAAAAGGCCGGCGGCACCGAGGTGTGGCCGGCCTATTGTACGCTAGAAAAAGCGTTACTCGTCTTCAGGCGCCTTGGCCTTGGCCGCACGCTTCGCTTTCTTTTCCAAACGCTCAGCATTCTCCGGTCGGCCGATCGCGCTGAGCTTCTTCAGGCTCTTCTTGGCTCTGGTAATCTGCGAGCCGTCGTCGCCAAGAGCCGCGGCCACGAAGGGCACCAGTTCGCTATTGAGTTGGGCAAGCTTTGCCTGGCCCGAGTCGGTCAGTGCAACAATCTTCCTTCGGTTGTCTTCCGGCGCAGGCGTCATCGTCACGCAATCGGCGGCTTTGAGCGCTTCCGTGAGCTGATTGGCGCGTTGAACGGTAACACCAAGGGACTTGGCGATCCGCTTGCTCGTTACCCCCCCCTTCTCGGACAGCGCCCGCAGAGCAGCCCATTCCGACAGACCGATCCCGGCGTTGCGGAAGGGGGCGCTGGCCGCAAGGTTCACGAGAAATCGGCTGATCGTGGCAACCACGTCCGACAATTCGTCCAGATCTATCGGCTTCCGCTCGCGCGTTTGTGTCTCATTCTCGGTGCCATTGTCGTCCTCGTCCGTATCGTCTTCAAGATCGACTTCAGGCTCCGACTTCGCTTTTGCTGGGATCACCACACACCTCCAAAGAAACCAAAACTCGTCACAAGAGTGCAGATCGATATTTTTAAGGGTCTTGATTGTCAAGGGTCTTGACTAATATTTTTCTCGCGGCTGCGAGAGCAATTGCACGGGGTAAGGTGCCGTTCTAAAAGCATGGGATATGCAAACGGGTGCGGGGTTTTAGATGGTGGTCGCGACAACATCAGCGGCGCGGCAAGGAAATCCCTCCTCCTCTGAAGACGATATCCACAATGCTTTCCTGCTCGTTCTTGGCCGTAAAGGTAGCCCGGCAGCGGCGGTTAAGTCTCGCATTGGACGTCCCGCAACCGAGGTCATTCGGGGCCTGCTCGCAAGCCAAGAGTTCGAGCAGAAAGTCCTGATTCCGATCATCGAAGGAACCGGAATCCCGCACGACCGCCGCCCTTACGATCCCTCGCTGGCCAATTGGATTTTAGCCAAGGGAATTGGCGGCCGCAGCTTTCGCAGTTTTGTCCGCTCCGGCGACCAGTCGTGGAGCCGTCTTGTTGTCGCCCTGCTGGCCGACGCGTCAGCCCGCAAAGCCCTTCTTGAGGAAGGCGGCGGAAAAGGCATCGAAACCGTGCGCCTGCGCCTGCCCGATGCAGCCCAGAGCACCGGCATAACGATCGAGCCCGACGCGGTCCCTGCCGCTGCGGCCTTCGCCACACCAACCGCTACCGCCAGCGAAGCGGCGAACGACGAAGATGGTTTGGATGAAGAAGAGCACTACCCGCCGGAAGAAGATGACGATGGCGAAGGGGATACGCTAGCGCTCGATGCCGGCGACAAAGATGCTGCAGATGTTGAGCTAGCACCCGCCGCAAGCAATAAGCTCGCTGGCCCGGCCAGCGATGACGATATCTACCACGCCTTCACGATGATGCTGGGCCGCATTCCTGACGATGCGGCGGTCGAAGGCAAACGCGGCATGACCTTGCGCCAGTTGATGACGGCGCTCGCGCTGTCGTCAGAGTTTGCGAAAGTCGCGCAGAGCATCGGCGCAGGCACCGAACTCGTGCACGACGTCCGTCTTGGCTCCATGCCGAATTCGGATGTCGTCGCGTGGGCAAACGATCTGTTCGAAGTTGAAGGTGACTACGAAACGTGGCTCGGCCTGCTTACCGCAGCGCTGGCAAGCGATATCGCCATGGGCGAAGTGCTGTCACCGCTGAGCCGCACGCATCGCGCGATCGAAGCAAACGCTGTCATTGCGGCGCTGGATACGGCCAAAGCGCACGTCGAAGTCGCCGCGCGCGCTGCCCTGCAGCCCTACAATTCGATCTCGGCGTCTGATGCCGATGTCACGATGGCGCACCGGCTGTTCCTCAGTCCGGCAAAGGTCGATGGCGATCTGCTGAGTACAATGGCCGGTCTTCCGCTCGGCACGATCATTCGCGGGCTCGCAGCGGATGCCCATTTCGGCCTTCATGTCGTCACACCGCTGCTGCAGCGTCGGCTGCCGGAAGCGGCGCGGGCACTGTCACGTCCTGGTCCGAGTCTTGTGGAATGGATCCGGCAGAATTTCATTCTTGAGCCTGAAACGCTGGAGAGAATTCATCCCAACGTCTCGTGGTACGACCTGCTGAGCAGACTGCTCAGCGACAAGCTCGTGAGCCAGGGCCTCTATCCCGACAGCAACACCACCAATGGCGCTCAGCGATTTGCCATCGCCGGCCTCGATTATCTGCATGTGACCCGAAACGCCGCCGACGCACCGCAGATCGGACGGTGGAGTATCGCGAAGGATGGCTTGTCGCTTGAGGGTGAGCTTTCGTCGACGCTTCCTCCGCGCAGCAGCATAGGCCTGGAGGTCGGCGGACTGGTCACCTTCGGCCCGATCTCGAGCGAAGGCCGGGCATTCACGGTCGATCTCTCCGAACTCGATCTGACCGGGCGCTTCGACTTTGCTGTGCTGAAGCTGCTCGCGGATAGCGGCGAACAACTGCCGGGGACACTTGCCCTTCCGGTGCCTGCTGCACTGCTCGTGGGCGCTTCGGCATTCGACGAGCCGGAAGAGACGATCGCCAGCCCATATCCGATCACACTCGAATTGACGGGCCGGCGGGTGGTTTTGTCGGCGCCGAATGCCGAGTCCGTTGGATATCAATGGGACGACCTGAAGCTCTTCGCGGACGGCGTTGCGTTGCAAGCATTCGATACGCACGAGGATCCGAATAGCGGCGCGGTCTATTCGACGTATCTACTCCCTTCGTCGGCACGGCCGGGCAAGCCGACTTCGCTTGTTCTGCGCGACGTCGCGAACAGCGCTGTGTGGAAGCAAACCGTCTCCCTCAGCCCCGAGGCAGACCAAACCGCATTGCATATCGCGGTGGATGCCGATCCGGCTCTCGCCGTGACCGGCTATAGCGTCGACTTTGCGCAGAAGGAGCCCGCCAGCTTCGAGCTGATAGAAGGCGAGATGCCGGTGGCCCGTGCACGCGCCGACCGTTCGCGCCCCGCAATCGAAGAACTGAAGCTGGCGCCGCGAAACGTCGGGTTCACGCTGCCACTGCCGTCAACAGCAATGGACGGCGAGACGCACACCTTCACCGTCGATGTGATCGCCGACCGGCAACGGCGCACGATTGCGACGATCGAGTATCGCCTGGACGCCGATCGGTTCGATGCACTCGCCGAGCGCCTGGACGATGCCGGACGCCTTTCGTTTCTTGAGGCGGTGGCCGTCGCGGGCCGCACCGATCTCATCGAACGGCAATTCACCAGCGGCGAGTCGCTGGCGCCTGCCGATATGGTCCATATCGCGACGCTTCTGTTCGCACGCCGCCCCGATATCGGACCGGACAACCAGCTGCGCGCGCTGCACAACATCGCCTGGGCGCGCGGAACAACCGAGGCCGAGGCGAGCCGCCAACTGGCGCTACGTGTCTGCAACGATCTTCTCAGAGCGCAGGACGCCGACGAGGGCAAATCGCTCGTCATTTCGCAGACCAAGGAGAGCGTTCTCGACATCTGCCTCAGCCTCGAACCATCGCGCATGACCAAGCCCGAGCACGGCGCGGCAGCGGTGGAGATTCTGCTGAGCCTCGAGTGTCTTGCCGCTGCGGACGCGGTGATTGGCGCGTTGCTGCGCCGGCATGATGGAAATCCCGGCCTTCTCGTTCTGAAAGCTCGCGTGTTGTTGGCCCGGGGCCAGGAACAGGAGGCGGTCGATATCCTGAAAGGCATCCTCGCCCGCGACCAGCGCCGCAGCGATGCGATTTCACTGTTGGCGCGCGCCAGACAAGCAGAAGGCGATTTCCTTTCAGCGATCGATCTGATGACCAATGGGCGCGGCGTCGCCGTCAGCGATGACCGTGCGCCGAGCGTTGCGCACGCACGCGCGTCGCTCCCGTTGGGCTGGACCGGCTTTGTCCGCAAGGCCGCGGCCGGTCAGGAGAGCCTGCTGACGCCGATCGTGCAGCGCTGGGATCAGTTTGAAGCGGAAGCCGCCGAAGCCGAGACCTTCTCGGTCTTTTATGCAGACGGCCCTGCATTTGCCGATTCGCTGCATGAGGTTTTTGAGTCTTACGGCGAGCACTGCCTTGTCGCGACCACGCTGGAAAACGACCTCGTCAACGAAGCGGCCGCCATCGGCGACTGGGTGTTTGTCCTGCGTCGCAACCAGCCACTCTCTGCCGCACAGATTGAATCCATCTGGCAGCAACGGCGCTGGTCGCATGACCTCGTAATCATCGAGACGCGCTCCGGCAATCCGGGCGCACGCAGCGTCGCCAAAGCAGGCTTCCTGGTTCGCTCTGCGCACCTCAACCGGCTCGGCAAAAGCCAGATGGATGCCGCTATTTCATCCCTCAGCGCCCAGCTGTCCCACTTCACCGTCCTACTGCAGTCCGAAACATGAAGAAGCTTCCGATCGTCATCATGTCGTTCGACCGCCCCAAGTATCTTGAGGCGGTGCTGCAGTCGCTTATTCGCCAGAAGAAGCCTGAGGGCTACGAACTCGTCTATTACCTGTTTCAGGATGGCGAGACCGTTGAAGGCACCGACACCCAGGTCGCCGCCCACGCCGACATCCAGGCGAGCATCGACCGTTTCCGCGATTACTTTCCGGACGGCATCGTCGTGCCGTCGAAAGTCAATCTGGGCGTCGCCCTGAACTTCGACCGTGCCGAGCGGTTGCTCTTTCTCGAAGAGCGTTATGACGGCGCGTTCTTCTTCGAAGACGACATGCTGCTGCAGCCGCACTACCTGCTGGTGATGGCGAAGCTGTTCGAGATCGCGCTGAGCCGCGAGGACTTCGGCGTCTTCACGGCTTATGGCGAGCATCCGTCGATGCCGCTTGAGGAACAGCGGCGCCGCGCGACCGAGCTGGTGCCGATGAATGAACATAACTGGGCGTTCGGGCTGACGCGCCAGGCCTGGCTGCGTCGCGACAAGATCGTCTCGGAGTACCTGCGGATCATCGACGGCGTGCCCTATCGCGAACGCGGCGAGAAGCATCCGGAGATCAATCGCTGGCTGCGCTCCTTCGGGCGCGGCGGCGCAGGCTATCTGTCCTCACAGGACAGCATCAAGAACATGGCCTGCGAGGTGCTTGGCATCGCGCGCCTGACGACCGTGACGAACAACGCGCGCTATATCGGGCGCAAGGGCCTGCACATGGGTGAAGACCGCTTCTACGAGCGTGGCTATCACCGCACGATCCTGTTCGACGATATCCCGGATCATTTCGACGTGCCGACCATCGGCGAACTGCGCCAGAACCGCATCATCGAACTGCTGTGACCTGACATGACCCGATCCGCCTACATATTCGCCGACAGCGCCAGCGCCGATCTGGTTGCCAAGGCACAGATGGACGTTCTGAAGAACGGCTACGTCGCTGCGACCGTCATCAAGGCCGAACCGTCCGCGCTCTACGACGCGATTTTCGCGCAACCGGCCGAGATGGTTCTGTATCTCGGCAACGATCCGCAAACGCTCTGCGCCCTGGCAGCTCTGCGCGCAACAATCGTATGGGACATGGCCGGCGTCACCGCTGAAATGGTCGAGGGCTGGCTCTCCGATTCCAAGACCCGCGTCTACGCCATGCGTGCGATCGCACGCAGCGATGCGATGGTTAATCTGGCGGATGACGTGAGGAAGAGCTTCGAAGAGAAGCTCCACCTAGGAACCTCGGCGATGACGTTTGCCGATGCTGCCCGCTACCTCGAGCGCCGTGTCCTGATCGTGCTCGGCGCCGGTCTCGGCAACATGCTGAACGCATCCCCGATGATCCGGTGGGTGTCGGAGCATATCGGCGGCAAGGTCGACCTCGTCGTCAACAACGACTTCAATCAAGCGATCGAACTCTTCGCCGAAGCGCCCTACATCAACCGGGTGCACCCGGGCTTCGAATATCTCGTCGGCAAGCACTACGATGTGCAGATCACGACGACATTCGCCGCACATGTGGAGCCGACGTGCACGGCGGATATCTCCATCCAGCAGCACAAGCTCTACAACTACAACCGCCACGGCCGTTTCATCCGCGACGCGGACACCGCCTTCCTGGGACTGGAGCGCGCCTTTGCCGACGTTCCCCAGCCGGGCGAGGACATTCCCCTGCCCTTCGTGCGCGACACGCAGTACTTCCACCCGAACGACAAGGTGATCGGCATCGCGAATGGCGTGAAGGAAGGGACCTGGGCGAAACGCCAGTGGCCCTTCATCACCCAGCTTGCGCAGCGTCTGATGGCGGAGGGCTACGAGCTCCGCACCTTCGGTCTGAAGGAAGAATTGGTCGAAGGCACCGTCGACAAAACCGAACTCTCCATCCGCGACACGATCGCCGAGATGGCGCAGTGCAGCTACTTCATCGGGCATGACGGCGGCATGTGCCATCTGGCCGATGCGATCGGTGTGCCCTCGCTGTGGTTCTTCGGCCCGACCGCCTACTACAAAAACGGCCCGATGCAGGAGCCCAGCATCGTCCTGACGTCGGATCCGGCGTGCGGCCCGTGCAACTACAAGACCGACTGGATCCGCTGCGCCGAACCGACCTGCATGAGCGACATCACCGTCGAGCACGCGTTGTCCGGCTTCGCCGACTTGCGCGCATGGGTTGAGCGCGACGGCGCGACGCCGCGGCTGCGGCGCTGGGATCCGGCGTTGATCGAAAAAGAGATCAACGCCGTCGATCTGCCGCCGCGCCCCGGTCTGGAGAGCCGCAGCAATGCCGAGCGCGTTGCGGCGCTGCCCATCGACGCCACGCAACATCTCGCGATCTGCATGAGCCTCATCCGTGAAGGCGATTTTGACGGCTTCCAGTCGCTGGTCGCGCAATCGACTCGCCTTTTCCCCGCCAACGCAGCCCTCACCGCCGTTGCGATCTTCGCCGAGGATTTGCGTGCGTCGGAAGGCACGCAGTTGCGCGAGCTACCGTCCCTCGGCCAGGCATGGATCGCGGCGTCGGCACTCAAGATGCCGACCGACCTGCGCACCTTCGGCGAGGTCTGGATGAGTTGCCTCATCCGCCGCCGGGACAATGTGGGCCTTGCCGGGTTTGCCGAAACGGTGATGAACCAGACACTGTCCGACGGCCACATGTCGCGGGTGACCAAGTGGGCCGAAAAGCTCTGGATGAAGATTCTCGCGAATTACAGCCCGGCAGATTTCGTCAAACAGCGCGCCGCGATCGCCGCGATTGCGACTGGCAACGATCAGATCACCGCGATGCTGAAAGGCGCCGTTGACGCGAAGTACGTCGTCTCGGAAATCAAGGCGGCCGTCGAAAACCTCGCGCGAGAGAACGAGGAAGCGCCGGAGACGGCACAAAGCTTCGCGCCCTCCATCGCCGCGATGCGGTCCATCAGCACCGCCGCAGGCCAGCCCCTGCCAGGATATGACAACCCTGCCCCACCGTGGTCTGCCGTCGTCCTGGTGGCGGAGATGGGTGAGGTGAACAAGGCGCCGATCGGATCGTTCACCAGTGCCGTGACATGGCTCGCGCGCGCGATGGCATTTTCGGGTCTTCGCCCCTTCGTGGTGAACATGTCGGTCGGCATCGGCCGGCCGCTTACCGCGTTCCGCGACAACGTCACCTACATCAACGCGTCGCCAACCTGGACTGCGGACGTCTGGAAGAAGGTTTGGGAGACCGTTGCGCCCGTCGCCGTTTACGATTTCCACGGCGCGGCCGCCAATGGCGGCCTCGCGAAGACGCTGCCCGTCGCCCTCGTCTCGGTCGGACCGCATGGCTTCTATCGCGGCGATGTCCTGAACCCGAACCTGTTCGACGAGGTCACCTGGGATCCGCAACCGGGGGCCGGCAAGGGTGATATCTCGTTCGATAGCCTCAGCAGCGCGTTCGTGCCACGCCTTCGTCCGGCGTCCGGCCTGCAGAACCGCAGCGGTGTCGGCGTCCTGATCAACAATCTCGCAGACCTGCCGGAGTTCGTGCGGCTAAGCCGTCGCCTCCCCCACATCCACTTCCACGTCGTGGCAGACGGATTTCACCGCGGCATCGAACCGAACGTCAGCTACACCCGCCGCGCCAATGCCGACCTCGAGAACCTGTTCGAGCGTCGCGAGGCCTTCCTGCAGTTCGCAACCGCGCCGACTGATATCACGATTGAATCGCTGCGTGCCCTTGCCGCCGGAGTGCCGGTTGTCACCACTGGTCGCAATTGGCTGGCCGGACAAAAGCTGGTAGAGGTTCAGGCACCTTACAGTGCTGCCGATTGGGGGACCGCAATCACAGCTTTACTGCAAGCGTTGCAAGATGGTCCTGCCACTGCGATTCAAAACGCAGCAGAATAATTTGCCGACAGGCATGTACAGAGCCCGAAAAATCGGGCCGCTAACGGAGGAGCGAACGGATGGCAATGGCACCGGAGTCTGTACAGGAAAAGTCTGCAATGCCCGAAAAGACAGCAAGTGAAGAAGTAAAGTTGAGTTCATCCCAGATGCGCGACATCGTTGCCGCCATCCTCGCCATGGGCGTTGCCTCCTCGCGGCCCAACTGCAAGCCGGAAGACGCTTACGCCTTCTATCAGCGCGTGCGCGGCGAGATTCACCGCAAAGGTCTCGCACCGAAGTAACCGTTCGATGGTGAACGGCAGCAACGGCCAAGCCCGACGCTGCCGTTTCCTCCGGAGCTTGGATGTCCGACCGGACCTACCTTTTCATCGGTGGCTGCTCCAGATCCGGAACATCGGCACTTGCCCGGCAACTAAACTGGCATCCGAAGATCGTTTGCGGCGAGGAACGCTACAAAGGCATCTTGCGCCGTACGCGGTTCGCCGAATTCACCCCGTCGCTGTTTGAAGAAGAGCGCTTCTTCGACTTCCGTCCCGACGATACCGATCACACGCCGGACAAGTCGCAGTATTCGGGCCTCTATAGAAAAGCAAAACTTCGCTTTGCATCGGCAGAGGTCGTGGGCGACAAGGTGCCAGCCTATGCCTACGACATTCGTGAGTTGAACCGACGCTTTTCAGATGCCCGCTTTATCCTGATTTTCCGCGACGTCCTTGGCGTCGCCAACTCCTACAAACGAAATTGGGCTGGCCGCGATCCGCGCGATGCGATCATGATGTGGAATCGCGTTCTGGAAGCCACGCTGCTTGCGATGGAGAGCGTTGCCAGCAATATATTTATCGTCCGCTACGAGGCGCTGTACTCGGGAAGCTACGACTTTACACCGATGCTTGCGCATCTCGGGCTCGAAGACGATCCCGCATTTGCCCGGGGATATGCAGTGACTTCAGAAAAGTCGGTGGAATTCGCCAAACGAGCGCCGCTGCTCGACGCCGAGGAGGTCCGCGATATCACCGCAGCGGCGCGATACGACCTCTACGACAAAGTCGTTAAATTCGCACGCTGACGCTAACGACGATCAGCCTTCGCTCTCGTCGTCGTCGCCAGAACCTCTGCGCTGAAGCTTCGACCACATGAAGGCCGCGATCTCGACTGCTCGCTCCGGCGTCAGCACATCGCTGCGTTTCTCCGGATATTTCGAGAAATCCTCGTCAAAGAGCTTTTCCCGCCCTTTGAACCACCGCCTGCGGACATTCTCGTTAATCTCGCGAAAGTTCTGATAGAACGCCTCAGCTTCTCCACGTGTCGGTTTCATTCCTTTCCCGGTATCCGGAAAGTCATCGAACATGTGGAACAGCGGCCCCCGGGCAGGATTTGGTTTGCCGTTGATCCGGGCCGGGATGTGCTTGTTGAGCATTCCCATAAAGAGCTGCACGTCCTTCGACAGTTCGGTATTGGCGTTATCGATATGATTGAAGTTTCCGTTCGGATTTAGGCCGCACACGGTCAGGAAGTCTCGCAGCAAATCGCCGTCGATCAACTCTTTGCGATCGTATAGGCGTGGACGGACCCAGCTCTCTCCAAAGGCCGACGCCCAAACCTCGAGCATCTGTTCGTAGTGAAGTGTCTTGAGCTTCAGATCCGGCTCTTCTGGCAAGGGAACCAGGCGCGTGCCGCCACCGCGCAGACTGGTCGAGTAGTGGCTCGCCATGGCTTCGTCCTGGCGGCGCAGGTAGACAACGATCTCTACCTCCTTGAAGAAAGAACTCAAAAATTGCTGCAGTGCGACCGCGCTATCGCGCCGCATCTCGCAAAGCGCCTCGTCCGAAGCGATGGCCACACGGACACCCGTATCCTCGCAACCTAGAATCTCGCGGCGGAAAGCAGCCGTAAAGTTATCGACCTTGGTCCGATCCGGTTCCCGCGCCTGAAACAGCTCGAAAAACTTGCCGCCCACGATCTTTCCGGGCGATCTCAGATAGACGGCGTTCTGTTCGCGCAGGTTAGGGCGGTTCTTGGAGAGAAACTGCTGGAGCGTCGTTGAACCGGTTTTCTTTACCCCAATGTGTAGGACGAGCTTCTTCACTTCATACCGTCATCGAAATCGTGTCCGCGGGCTGAGCCCCTATCCCAAATAGCCAATTTTTTCCCGGTGCAAAAGCACCTGTTGGCACGGCCCCCCAACTAACTAACCGGCCCCGCAACGTAGTCCTGCAGATCGAAGATGGCACCGACAATATGGTAGAGCGAACTGGCTGGCGATGGCTCCGCGACAAACGTGCCGTTCGGTCGAAGGTTGTCGCGCCACAGCCCATGCACCGGCATCTCGAGGTATTGCGCCAGGCCGTTCAGACCGGCGAGGGCCGACCGCTCCAGGGTGCTCCGTTCTTCCCCCGACCGCGCCATCCGCGCCAGTGCAAGCGCCGCCTTCGCGCGCTCCGTTTGTGGCCACAGGCGAGCCGAACCAGACACCGTCGCCAAGGACGCATTGAGCGAGTCCACCGCGACATTGCGCTGGGCATCGACGCCATGCTGCTCGCCAATCTCGTATAGCCGGCGTGCAGCGGCCAGCACGTCAGACGAAGGCCGGATGGCATTCCACCGGCAAAGGAGCCACGCCCACTCGAACTGATGTCCAGGCTCTACAAGGGTGCCTGCAACGCCCGGCATCGGGCGTCCGTCTTCAGCAAAGAACTCGCGTAGACATCCAACTTCCGGGTCGATGAACGTCTTCAGGGCGAGATCGAGGATCTGCCCTGCCAGCTTCGCCCAGCGCCCGTCGGGCTCTACGGCATTCCACTCGAGCGCAGCCTCGAACAGGTGCATGTGGGGATTGGACTGCAGTTCAGATCCGTGTTGCGCGATCTCGCGGAAACCGCCGGAAGGATGCGCTCGCGTGGCAGCGATTTCGTCGGTCAGTCGATGCGCAACAGCACGTGCGTCCTGCCCAGCAGCAACACCGCTGCGGGTGAGACTGGCGAGGCTTAGAAGGACGAACGCCTGATCGTAAAGCACCGCCTTCTCGTCGGCCGGCGCGCCGTGTTCATCGACCATGGTCCGAAACTGGCCATCCGGCCGCTGGTAGCGGTCGAGCACGAAATCCACGCCATGACGCGCAGCCGACCGCCAAGGACCTTGCCAGCCACGACGGCCTGCGGTGGCGTAAACGAACGCCTGCCTGGTCTGGACACGTAGGCGACGCCTGCGCGCGACAGGACGTCCATCGCCATCGAGCGCCTCCTGAAAACCGCCCAGCGCATGATCCGCACCAGCGGCCCACCACAACGGCAGCGCTGCGGTTTCCAGCCAACGGTCGAGCCCTCTTCCCGCATCCTCCAAGGAGCCGAACCGGCCCAGCGCTACAGAGTGTGAGGCGCTCCGTGATGCCGATTTACCGGCGCGAGCCCGAAGGGTTTCCACAGCGGTCTTGACGTGCTGGCTCGAGGCAAGGTCACAAACAAGAACGGCATCGGATTCCACAATGATCCCGACGTTCTTGAGACCGATGGCTGCGACGGCCTGCCCCGGTGCGCGGATCAGACATCCTTCGCAGTCGATAACGACGACCTCATCACCGACAACGGCGTTTCCGATTTCGGACCCGCCTAATGCCTCATGGACTGCGTCCCAGGCACCGAGATCGGACCATAGGAAATCGGCACGAACCACGCCGGCGTTCTTCGTATGCTCCATGACGGCGTGATCGATCGAGCGCTTGGGCGCATTTCGGAACTTCTCAGCGATCAGATGAAGCACTGCCGGCGTCTGTCCGGCCACATCGCCGACCGCGGCCACGGAAGCGTCTGCCATTGCGGCATCGTACTTGCGCAGCTCGGAGAGCAGAACCTGCGGCGCGAAGACGAACATGCCGCTGTTCCAGACATAGCCATTCGCGATGTATTCGCGCGCCCGCTCAACGACCGGCTTCTCGACGAACCGCGCCACCATGGACACGTCGGGCGCGCCATCGACCGGTGACGCCGGCTCGATGTAACCGAACGATGTCGAAGGATGCGTGGGCGCCACGCCGAAGGTGACGATCAGCCCCTTTTTTGCTCCCTCAGCCGCCGCGCGAACGCAGGCGTGAAAAATGTCGATGTCGGGGACGTGATGATCGGCTGGCTGCACGACCGCGATACAGCCCGGCACAAGTTGCGCCAGCGCCGCTGCCGCGGCGGCCACGGCCGGACCGGAATCCCGCGCCTCAGGTTCAACGATGATCAAGCCATCGCTTCCGATTTCAGCGAGCTGGCGACGAACGACCTCCTCATGTGCAGCGCCCGTTACCACAATAGGACGGACCGCCTCAGCCATACCCGACAGACGCAGGGCCGCCTGCTGAAAACTTGAAAGCTCACCAGTCAGTCGGACAAACTGCTTGGGAAAATCGCGCCGTGAGACCGGCCACAGCCGCGAGCCTTCACCGCCGCACAGAATTATCGGGCAAACCTGCACAAATATCTCCGATGGCTCAAACAAAGGGGCTCCTCGATCCTAAAAGGCCATAGGCGAGAGTCCTAGCGGACTATTCTGCCTGCTTGGCAAGTGCGCGCCGCGCCTTGCGCTCCTCTTTCGTATCGGGGGTGGAAGCCTCCGCCGCCGCGAGCACCGTGTTCAATTGGTCCTTGATCGCCGGATCGAGAGCGCAAATGTCAGACACCCGCAAGGGTGTTGGGAGCTCGGGCGGCTTGACCTTCCCGAGATCGTCATAATCGAAATTGGGAAACGTGACGTTCATTTCATCGCGCAACCATCGCATGTCTACGGAAGCGCTGTCGATATACTTAGCAATCTCGTGCCGCAGTTTGGCGCGGGTTGGCAGTCCCTCCTGCTGCGTCAGCGCCGTCAATGTGTCGATCAACTTGTCCGTGGGACGGTTAAACCGGTTGTGCGAGTCCGGAAAATGCGTGTTGCGAAAATCCTGGACGATTTCCATCACCTCGGCGCTCATCCCCTCGTTCGAACGCACGGTTGAGACACAATCTGCTGCTTGTGGCAGATAGCGCGACATAAAATCCTTTACGATATCGCCTTGATTCAGAAGCGACGATTCATAGGCGTGAACCCTCACACGGCCCGCAAAATGATCCTGATAAGATTTGATGGCCAGACGAGCATGTGACGGGCGTGGCGGTGGCAATTCTCCGGACCCACGCAGCCGCTGCTGACAGCGCGCAAGATAGTGGCTTGAAGGCCGCCGGACATACGCTACGACGTCGACATCGGGAGAAAGGTTGCGTAGAAAGTTCCGCAAATCGAGATCTTTTTTCTCGCCGATACGACGGAACAGCCCTTCCGACGACAGGACAAGAATATCCGGCTTGTGTGCCTCGATCTCTGTAGTGATTTTGCCGCAAAATTCCCGAAAGGTGGCACCCAGTTCTTCCGGGTTTTCTTCAAAGCGGCGCCTCATCCCGCGCATCAGCCGGTCCGCGACACCAAAGCCCAGCATGAACCCGTTGTGATTGCGGTCCGGCCACGGGCCACTCCCCGGCGTGGGATAAAGAATGCCCTTGGCAAGAAGGGCATCACGGGCGGCGAAGAGTGACTGCTGAAGGGATGTCGTGCCGGTCTTGGACTGACCGATGTGAAGCAAAACGCGCATGGAATGGAGCATCGCGGCAGATCGTGGAAAAGTCGAGCGCCCAAATCTGGTCTGATTGTTGTCGCCAGAACCCGCCATAACCTTTGCCCTTTATCCGGCCTTTCCGGCTACAAATCGCCTGTGCGATAAGGCATGGCCAAGCCCGAATCCCGGCGCGAGATGGATACGTTGAACCTTGCAAAACGAGGCCTGAAAGCTGCGCTGTCCGCAGCCGGGCTTCGCCGCGGCACGCGCTTTCGCGGCGACCTGCGCGCGAAGGGCAACACCATCCATGGCTGGCTTCTGGATACTCAGGAGCCGCTGCGCAGGGTGAGCTTTGAACTTCTGATCGATGGGGAGGAGCATGGCACCTTCCGCGCCGACGCATCCAGATCCGGCCTGATCGGCAGACCCGAATTTGGCGACGAATTTCACGGCTTCACTATCGCCCTGAATCCCGCCTGGATCACGGGGGCCGAGCAAACCGTCGTCCTTAGACCGCCGGATGCGGATGGCTTCGAATTGCGGCTTGCACAAGCCTTCGATGCCGATGGGGCTGCCAGCGTGCGTGGCAGCATTGTCTTCGCGCAGGGCCGCGTACGCGGATGGATCGCCAACCTCTCGGCACCCGACCACCGGCTTTCCTTCAAGCTCTTAATAGACGGCGTAGACCGCGGCCTCTTCGTCGCAGACAAGCCGTGGCCCAGTCTTGTTGGGCGGTCGCAGTTTGGTGATGGCAGCCACGGCTTTGAGATTTCGATTCCGACCGCGTGGTTGCGAAGGGATGGCAGCCTCATCGAGGCTTTGCCGGTCGACGACGTGTCCGTACGGCTGTCCTGCACGACATCTTCCGAAGGCGGAGAACAAACTGCAGCGGTCGCCTCTCGCAATCAAAGAATTCAGGCGGCCCTCGATACCGTCGGCCGCTTAAACGACAACGATCTTGCCGAACTTCTCTCCACGATCGACAAACAGCTGCTGCCGGATCGCATAGAAAAGTTGCAGGCCGCCCGGAACTGGAATGCGATCGTGGCTTATGCTGATCGCTATGTGGCTCCGGAATTGGTCTCGACCGGCCTGACTATCGGCAGGGCTGCGCTCGCCACGAAGAACCCGATCTTCGCGCGCCATGTGCTGAACACCGTTTCGGCCATGGCGCCAGACTCCGGCGAAGCCGCGTTCTTCGCCGGGCTAGCCAATTCCCGGTCGGGCAAGTTCGAAGACGCCATCGCAAAGATGAAGACCGCCGTCGTACACGGCACAAACCGCGATCAGGCCGAAATCGAAATCCTCATCAACCTCGCCCGGCTCCGCCGCCGGGTCGACGGCGAGCTACGCCTCGACCTCGATCGCGAATTCGAAACCGTGATGGAGCAGATACTTTCCTCATCGGACACGCTGCGCGATCCGCTGCTCCTGTCCCTTGCCGACGCACTGAGCGAAGCAGAACTGCACGAAGAAGCGCTGCTGATCGTCGAACGATTGCTGACCCGCGCACCCGCAAACACACGGGCGATGCTCTTGAAAGGCAAATTCCTGACGGCTGTCGGACGGATGCGAGAAGCCGTCGCTGCCTTTCAGGAGATCAGTGACATCGAGCCGAGCAACACTGTCGCGGAGTACTATCTCAAAATCCTGTCCGGCCTGGTGGACCAGAATGTCGCCGATGCAAGCCAAAACCGGCCCTTGCTTGATGCCGCCACCGGTTCACTCATCGAGCAAGTGCACAAAAGCGAGGCCGATTGGATCGCACCGGCCGAAGCAACGGCGGACCAGATCGAAGAAATGCAAAGCGCGATCACACAGGCGCCACCGACCGAGCGTGGCGCGATGCGCATGACCTTGTCCGACGGAAGCACGCGCACCGTGTGGCGCCGTGCGCTGCTTCAGGACCTGCTCGCGACAACGGCGTGGGACGGAGAGCCCTCCTCGCTCAATGCCATGGAGGCCTTCTATGCCGGCAACGACGACGCCGATGCGCCAGGCGGGCGCGTTCTCATCCTGACGCCTACAGAGGCCGCGATAGACAGCGGCACACTGATGGAGATCGGTGCCGCCTATGAAAAACAGGGGCTGACCGTTCGCAGAGCGACGGCGTCGCCCACCGATTCCGGCCCAGCACTTCCCACTGCCGATGCGATCCGGGATTTTGCCATCGCAAACCAGATCGATACGGTTCACACTGTGCTAGGCAGCGGCACCAACGTCGCAAGTGCACTGAGATATTCGCGAGCACAGATCGTGTTCGGCATTCATGTGCCGGACGGCGCGTCTTTCGCGCCGGATGATCGCGACACCGCCGAACTCGAAACGATGCTGGCGAAGTCGGATACGATCTACACCGACAGCCGGGCCGTGCACCGATACATCGAGGACCGGTTCGGTGTCCTCTGCGAATTCGTTGGCGGCAGTCCGCAGTGACCATAGAGAATGCCGACAATCGCATGAAGACTGTTTCCGTGGAGCTCGGCAATCGCACCGAAGGCGCGACCGCGCTTTTTCACGTCATCACACGCTTGTCGAACGTGCAGTTTCGTCTCTACGCAGGCGCCGCCGTTCGGGAGATTTTCGCCCAGTCGCCCTCACCCAACGTGGTGTTCGAAAGCGGGGACATTGAGACGGCACCTGCCCTTGGCGACATCGTGGCGGTCGTCAGCCATTTGCCGCATGCACGACTTCAGGCCGTTCTCGAACGCGCGTCGAGCGAAGACAAGCCGGTATTGCTGCTCGGCAGTTCAATTTCCACTTTTCCGGGCGCCGGCTTTGCCACGGCCCTGCCCGCGGATCCGGCGCTTTGGGAAAATGAAATCCGCAGCCTCACAAGCAGCGAGACGGAATACCAAGCCGCGGTAACCCGACTGCGTACGGCACGTGACAAAGCGCTATCCCGCGCGCGCGCATATACGTTCGATCTGCTGACCCGGACACGTACAAACGCCGGATTGCTCATCGGCGTGGGATCGGGCATCGGCAATATCCTGCATACGACGCCGATGATCCGGAACATCGCGCGGCGAACCGGCGAGCGCGTCGATGTCGTCGTGACGTCCGATCATCCGGGCAGTCTGTTCCTGGTGCGCAATCAGGACTACGTCGCCAACGTCTTCACGCTGAACAAGACGGTGCTGGAGCGCCACTACGACCGGGTTTTCCTGACACACTCATTCGGCGCGGTGCGTGTGCCCTTTCGTGCCAATCAGACATTGTGGTCACGGGACTGGGACCGCTTCCGGCCCGGCGATCTGCACGAAACGCTGTTCAATCTCGAAGCTGCGAGAAAGCTGCTCGGCGTTCCGTATGAGGACACCGATGCGCACGAGTACTATCTCTCCGATTTGAAATATCACCCGCCCGCACGCACGCTAATCGGGTTTCACGCGGGCTCGAAGGGTGGCTTCTGGGCGTCGAAGCGGTGGCCGCATTTCGAACTCTTGGCCGAGCGCCTCAGCCGGCAGGGTTACGATCTCGCGTCGTTCGGTACCGAAGACGAATACGTCACCGGAACCGAGAACCGCACCGGCGGCTCCATCGAGGACATGGCACGCGGCATCCTCGATTGCTCCCTGCTGATCTCCAACGACAGCGGCGTGATGAACATCGCCAACGCACTGGGCATCCCGGTCGTGGCCATCTTCGCGCCCACGAATGTGGAAACACGGTTGCCGCTGCGCGAGACGACGACCGCCGTCGTTTTGCAAAAAGATTGCTCTCCCTGCGAGGTGAAGAACCACGCGTTCTTTGCTTCCGGTGCATGCCGCTGCATCGCAGAGGTATCGATTGAGGAGGTCGAGCGCACCGTTCTCGCGGCGCTTCGCGCGGCGCGCTCCTCGCACGCCGGCGACGAAAGTTCGGGGAAGCTTCGCACCGGACAAATCCCGTCGGAGATGCGCGAGACCCTGTCGCAGAGCCTCGCGGCACAAGGCGGGTTGCCCCTGTCCACCGCCCGGCGGGCCGTGGAAACGGGCCTCGATCGCCTTGGGGTTCGCGATGCGGCAGACGCCCAGCACCCGACGGTTCAGACAACGCGCGGCACATCGGGTGATACGTCGGCGCACGAGTATTGGCGCAGCGAAGCGGACCTGGCGGCAAAGCTTGTCGGCCTTGGCGCAATCGCCGATGCGAAGCTGCCGTCACTGATTGCGGAGTTCTTCCGAAAGCGCGACTGGAAGACGGCGGCGATGATCGCCGACGCCGCCATCGACAAGATCGCGGGCTTGCCGGACACTCTGCTCCTCGCCGCACGCGCCAACCTCACGCTCGGGCGGCTGGCGCGCGTCGTGGACCTGCTGGAGACAATCCCGCGGGACGAACACACACCGCAGCATCTGTTCTATCTGGGGACCGCGTATCGCCGCCTTGAACGGATACCGGAATCTCTGGCGGCATTCGAAAAGTGTGTCGAAGCTGGCGAGCCGGAACCGAGATTCCTTCTTGAAGGCGCGCGCGCGCAGATCCTCGCGGCCTTCGGCGCTTACGGACGCATTCCGCATCAGTCCCACCGTCTGGCCATCGCACGCGACTGGCTGAAGCGCTGCATTTCTCTACAGGCGGGCAACGTCGCGGCTCACCGCGAACTGGCAAGGCTGGAACTGGCGCTCGGATCGAAAGACGAGGCTCTTGCGCGGTCGCGCGAGGCGGTTCTGTCCGGTCCTAGTGATACACAGGCTCACCTCGATCTGGCGCGAATTGCGCTGCGCGTCGGCAACTACGAAGAAGCCGCCAACGCCGCGCGGCGCGCTGCCGAAATTGGACCGCAAGGTACGAACGCCGACTTCCTCGAGCGCATGGCAAAACGCCTCGAAGAGGAACAGCGGCCACAAAAAGCGCAGAGCTTCGCGTTCCTGCGAAGTCATCAGACCGCGGGATTGTCGCTCCTGAACGAAAGTTCGGAAGAACTCGCGCGCGGTGCACTTGATTCAATCCTGGCTGCGACGGACGCCGATTGGATCGTCCTGAACGCGGTGGCATCGACTCGCGACATCGGACAATCCGTCAAGGAGCTAGGCTTCCCCTGGGCTGGCGCGATCTTTGAATCGGACGAGAGCCCGCTGGGCATAACACGCTCTCTGCTGGCGACAGCGTTGCGAGCGGGCGTTCTCAAAGACGCCTCTGTTCTGAGCGACGTCGTGGATTTCGCACGCAGCCACGCGGCGGGCGCCGGTTCCGAGCCGAAGCCGCACGATCCGTCGGCAAAGCCGCTCGCGTTGCTCGTGTCACAGTTCGGCATCGAACGCTTCGGCGGCGCGGAGCAGTTCATCGCGCAGGCAGCGAGCGTTTATCGCGATGAAGGTTATGATGTCATCGTCGTCGGCACCCGGCCGGAGCGCCGCGGCGAATCCGGCAGCGTCGATGGCCTCTCCTATGTTTACGTGGAAGGCTCACCCGAGGCGCTTTTCGCACTGGCTGTTCAGAAGGATGCCGACATCGTCCACGTCGTCTCGGGCCTTGGGCTGGAGGCCGCTCTGGCGCTTCGCCAATTGCGATCGAAGCTGGTGTTCGGCGTCCATTTCTGGCGCGAACTTTTCTACAACGAGACACCGAACGCGGGGTACTTCCCGGACGTCGACCTGAAGGCCGAAGCCCGGCGCGAGTTTGGTATTCTTCTGGAAGACGCGGCGGCAATTTACAGCAACTCGATCTTCACGAAGTCAGTGATCGAGAAGCACTTTGGTGTTCGAACCCCGGTCATCTACTCATTGCCGGAAGACAACGAGACCGCCGCAATGGTGCCCGCCGATGAGCGCGACTTTGTCCTGCTCGTCAACAGCCGCGACGACAAAGGCTTTGGCCATGTGCTGGCCGTTGCAAAGCGTTTGCCCGAGCGCTCCTTCGTTGCGATCGCCAGTCAGACCTCCAAAGAGATCGCTGAGGCGCAGATCCGTGATCTTGGCTTGTCGAACGTAACGATAATCGATCGCGTCGATGATCTGGACGATCTCTACAGCAAGGCTCGCGTCGTCGCTGTACCGAGCTATCGCTTTGTCGAAACCTTCAGCCGCGTGGTGATCGAAGCGCATCGGCACGGCACGCCCGTCATCGGGTCGAACCGCGGCAACGTCCCATTGCTTCTGGCCGAGGCCGGGATCGCGCTACCGGAAGATGTCGACGCATGGGCGACGCACATCGATCGCCTCTTCAGTGATGTTGGCTATTGGGCAAAACACTCCCGCCTCGCCCGCGAGAACTCATCGCGCTACAGCTTCGATACGCAGAAGCGGCAAGTCCAGGGTATGGTGTCCGGGACACGGTCGCCGCTGCTCGTCGGTGTCGGCTCGGGTGTCGGCAATATCATCCACTGCGCACCGCTGATCCGAAATCTGGCGCTCCGGCTTGGGAAGCGGATCGATGTGGTCGTCGCCGGCGACTTCTCCAACCTGCTGTTCCTTCCCGATTGCCACAAATACGTGAACCACGTGTTCAGCGTCGGCCCACAGGTTCTCAGACGCCGCTACGCGACCGTTTTCCTGACGCATTCGTTCGGCGATGCCATGCTCGACTTCGCCTCCGCGAACGTCATAAGCTCGCGGCAGTGGCGCATCTTCACACCAGAAGATCCGCTCCATGAAGCGGAATTCAACCTCGCCGCAGCCGAGGCAACGCTGGGTGTCCGCTACGAACCGGAAGACGTCCGGGCTTATTACGTGGGCGATCTGTCTTACAAGCGACCGGAGAAGCGCCTGATCGGCATTCACGCCGGTTCCAAGTCGGGCATCTGGGCCTCCAAGCGCTGGCCGCACTTTGAAAAGCTTGTCGCGGAACTGGTTAAGCGCGGCATCCCTGTGGCCTCGTTCGGTGTCGCGGAAGAGTATGTCGGCGGCACCATCGATCGCACCGGCGGCACCGTCGAGGAGATGGCGCGCGCGATGCTCGAATGCAGCTCGTTCGTATCCAACGACAGCGGTGTGATGAACATCGCCAACGCACTGGGCATCCCGCTCACCGCGATCTTCGGACCAACGAACGCACGCACCCGCGGCCCGCTGGCACCCACGAGCCGCTCCATCGCGCTGGAGAAATACTGCGCCCCATGCGAGTCGCATCCCGAGTTCCGCACGTCGAGCTTTCTGGCGGGCAGCTGCAGCTGCATCGGCGACATCCAGCTCCGCACTGTCCTGGAAGCGGTGTTAACGAACGAAGACCTGAAACCCTGACGCCGGTCCCGGTGCGCGATAATCAGATGTCGAGGTAGCTGCGCGTCCGCTGACCCATCCAGTAGTCGGCGATGCTCCCCACATCGAGGGCTACCGCACCGGCCTTGCGCGCCACCTGAACCAGGTGCTTGCCGAGATAACCAGCTGCAATCAGCACCAGCTTGCCCTTCGCGACTGCGCGAAGCTGCGGCGCGATTTCATCGATGACATCCGGCAGCCAGCCGACGCGGCGCAGCTCTAGCGGAGAGTCCTTGCCGATGTCGGCATGGCGCGGCGGGATCACAAGGTTCTGCGAAGCGACGCCAAACCGCTTCTCGAGCGCCTCCGGCATATCGGCATGCCGCGAAACGGTGATGACACCTGGCGCTTCCTTGAAGATCGCGGGATAGAGGTTCCAGCGTTCCAGATCCTGATGCAGATGGCAGGACGTCATCGTCTTTTCCGCGAAATCCTTCGCGTGTGCTTCGAGGCGGTGTTCGAGCGAGAAGAGAACGCCGCGAAGACCGCGCCCACCGCGTGTTCCAACCAGCGTGTCCTCAGTATCCAGACGCAGATCGCGCAGGAAGCGTGACACCGTCGGGATTCCGATCGCATCCGATTGCCAGACAGCTGTCGCCACACGCCGTGCAAAACGCTCCCGCACCTCGTCGCTCAGCGAAGAGCCCCACCACACGACCTC
>DATAHD010000136.1:0-8124 GCA_036263395.1 Rhizomicrobium sp.
TCCGCCAGCGCGGGCTTTTGCAAAGCAAGTGTGGCGGCGGCCGCGGCGGCGGTGCCGAGAAGCTGACGGCGATCAAGCATGCGTTACAGACCCAGAACGAGACGGGCCATGATATCGCGCTGAATCTCGTTGGACCCGCCATAAATCGACGCGGCGCGGTTGTTGAGATAGCGTGGCATCGCAAACATCAGATTGGCGGGACCGACGGGCTCCACGTTCGAGCCGGGTACACGTGCTTCTGATTGCGGCACGGCAGCGTAGTGGCCGGCAATCTCGATCGCGAGTTCGTCGAGATTCTGCATCATCTCGGTGCCTGCCATCTTCAGCATGGACGATGCCGGACCCGGATTGTGGCCAGCCGCGAGCGCGCTCATCACGCGGTGTTCTGTCATCTCGATGGCCGCCAGCTTCACCTCGGCGGCCGCGAACTTGGTGCGGAAAATCTCGTCATCCAGCAACGCCTGGCGGTCGTCTCCGCGCTCTTCCTTGGCCATGCTGCGGAGCTTCTCAAGAGAGACCTTGAGGCCGGCGCCCGAACCGCCGCCACGCTCGAACTCGAGCAGGTATTTCGCGACCGTCCAGCCGTCGTTTTCTTCGCCCAGGCGTCCAGATTTCGGCACGCGCACATTGTCGAAGAACACCTGGTTCACTTCGTGGTCACCGGCTAGTGTGATGATCGGCTTCACTGTGATGCCAGGCGTCGTCATGTCGAGGAGCAGGAAGGTGATACCGGATTGTTGTTTGCCTTCGGTGCGCGTGCGCGTGAGGCAGAACATGCGTGTCGCCCACTGCGCATGCGTCGTCCAGATCTTGGAGCCGTTCAGCACATAGTCGTCGCCATCGGACACGGCACGCAGCTGCAGCGATGCGAGGTCGGAGCCCGAGCCCGGTTCGGAATAGCCCTGACACCAGTAATCGTCACCGGCGAGGATGCGCGGCAGGTAGTGCGCCTTCTGCTCCGGTGTGCCGTAGCGCATGATGCACGGCCCAACCATGCGAAGCCCCATCGGCGAAAGCCCCGGCGTTCCGGCGCGGGCGCATTCGGCGGCGAAGATGTAGCGCTGCATGTCGGTCCAGCCGGTGCCGCCATATTCTTTCGGCCAGCTCGGCGCGATCCACCCCTTGGCGTAAAGGATCTTGTGCCAAGGAAGGTTATAGGCCTTGTCGGTGAAGACGCTGGTCGTGCGCGATCCGGCTTCGCGCAGTTCGGGTGTCAGCGCTTCGGCAAGAAAGGCGCGGACTTCGTCGCGGAACGCGCGGTCTTCGGCGGTGAGATCGAGTTGCATCCGATATCCTAACGCAGCATGCCCCAGCGGCGCACAGTGCGCCGCTCGACAAGAGCAAACAGGCCTTCGAAGGCGAGGCCAATCGCCATGATTGCAATGATACCGGCAAACACGGCAGGAATTTCCAGATTTTGTTTCTGCGACATCACGAACCAACCGAGCCCGCCGGTACCGCTGGCCGCGCCCATTACCATCTCCAGCGCGACAAGGGCACGGAAGGCATTGGAAAGGCCGTTACGGAAGCCTGTCATGATCGACGGCAGCGCAGCCGGAATCAGCATGCGCGCAGTATGGCTGAGGCCGCGCAGGCCGAAATTGCGGCCGACGTCGCGCAAGGTCTGCGATACGCCGCGGAAGCCCTGAAACATCGCGACGGCAACCGGGAAGATCGTCGCCCAGGTCGTGATGAAGATGACGGAGGCATCCGAAATCCCGAGCCACATCAGCGCCAGGGGAAAGATCGCGATTGCCGGGAGCGGCGCAAAGGCGCTGGTGATCGTGGAGAGAAAGTCCTCGCCGATCTGGGTGTTCACCGCGAAAATGGTGAGGAGGCCGGCGACCACGGCGCCGAGCGCAAATCCGGCCAGCAGCAGCTTCAAAGACTCGCTGATGTAGCTCAGCAGGTTGTCGTTCTGCGACGTCATTGCGTCCTTGAGCGCCTGCAACGTGTCGAGCACGCTCGGGAGCAAGAGTGGCGTGTCTGCCCACCGCGCCGCGATCTCCCAAACGACAAGCACAACCAGCACGACCGCCAGCCGGCGTACCGCTGTGATGCGCCACAAGCGGACCGGCAGGCTGAGCCGCTTCACCGTGTTCAGATTCTTCGGCGTGACGACGTCTTCAATGATGAAGTGGTTGGGATCGTCGCTCATGCGGCGATCTCCTTCTTGTCGTCGTCATCGTCGTGCACGACACGGTTGATGGTCGCTGCCAGCTCTTCGTGGCTGGCAAAACGCGAAACATCGAGATTCGCCTTGATCTGCCCCGGAAAGGGCGACATCACGATCACGCGGGTCCCGAGTGCCGCCGCTTCGGCAATATCGTGCGTCACAAAGATGACCGTGGCGCCGGTTTCCTGCTGCAGGCGCAGCAGTTCTTCCTGCATATGCTGGCGGGTGAGGGCGTCGAGGGCTGCAAATGGCTCATCCATCAGCAGGATCGCGGGCTTCATCGCGAGGCCACGCGCCACCGCGACGCGCATTTTCATGCCGCCGGAGAGTTGATGCGGATATTGTTCGGCCGCACGCGTGAGACCAACCATCTCGATAAAAGTATCGGCGCGGTCGCGTGCTTCTGCCGCCGAAACGCCATTCAGACGCATGGGATAGAGCACGTTCTGGCGGGCGGTCTTCCACGGCAGAAGCTGATCGGTGTCCTGCCACACGATCATGCGGTCGGGGCCGGGTCTCGAGACCGGCACGCCGGCCAGCGCAATGCTGCCTTCAACCGGCAGCAGATAACCGCCGATGGCTTTCAACAGTGTGGACTTTCCGCAGCCGGAGCGGCCGAGGATCATCAGGCGCTCACCCTTCTGCACAGAAAAGGACACGCGCCAGACAGCGACCACCACGGAGTCGTCGGTCTCATACTGGATCGTGGCGCCATCGACCTTAAGAAGCGGGGCACCGCTGGCTGCAGACGTCATGGAGGATTACGAGCCCTTCCGGCTGCGAAGCTCGGGCATCGACAGTTCTTGCCAGCCATAGGTCTTCTTCGCCGTGCCGATGCTAGCCATGAACGACGCAATCATGCCTAGACCTTGCGGTGTTGTGCTGTAGACGACATCGGGCGACGTGATCTGGCGCATAACGTCCGCTTCGCTGCTCTTGGACTTCTCGGCCTTGATGTAGATCTGCGCCGCTTCCTTCGGATGCGCGCGGACATAGGCCTCGCCTTCCTCCAGTGCCTCGCGCACTGCGCGATAGACCTTTGGGTTCGCGAGGCGGAAGCGGTCGCTGGTGATCAGGAACACAAGCGTCGCCTTTGATTTGAGGACGTCATAGCCGGAGAGGATTGTGCGGACCTTGCCTTTGCCCTTCTCCACTTCGTCGTAGGAGAACGGCGGCGATGCCATATGGGTGGTGATGAGGCCGCTCATCAGGGCGTTGTAGGCGTCGGGATGCGCCATGGTGATCGTAAAACGATCGTTGCGGAACGGGTCGCCACATCTCTGCTTCGAGGCCATCTGCAGAATGACCGCCTGCGCCGATGACTTGACCGCCGGCACGGCGATCTTGTCGCCGTCGGCGAAGTCGCAGACGGATTTGATCTTCGGATTGTTGGTGTTGACGGTCACCGGGATGCTGACGACCGCACTGGCGGCACGGAAGTCGCCGCGCGTTTTCTCGTAGAGCGTCACCAGTGTGGGCGAACCGGCCACGCCGAACTGGATCTGGTCGGCGATCAGGCCATCGCGCACGAAACCGGTGGAGCCGAGATTGCGGATCGTCGCGGTTACGTCGGCGCCGAGTTTCTTGGCATGCTTCTCCACAAGATGCTGCGCCGCCATGACGTGCAGGGGCAGATAGGCCACGCCATTCTGGATGCCGATCGTGATTCTCGCTGTTTCCGCGAGTGTCGGTGTGGCACCGAGAAGCGTGGCCATGGACAAGGCGAGCAGGGCGAAGCGGCGTCTCATGGCGTTTCCTCGGTCGCGGTTTCGGGTGGCGCGCTGGCGAAAATGAATCGGGAATAGAACCAGCTAAGACCTAGCAGACTGAGGCCTAGACCGAGAAAGGAAACAACGCGCCATAAGCCGGTGAGCTGTGACGCGTCGTAGAGGAAGACCTTGCCGACGGTCAGGATCATCACGACCAGCGATGCGTAGCGCATCGTCGGATCCTTCCGCAGCGTCGCGCCGAACAGGAGCGCAACGCCGAGGGCGAGCCAGACAGCGGAGTAGGCATAGACCTCCGCGTTGCTGATCGTGCCGCTGTCGAGATAGGCGCCGTTGAACACCTGCCGCACGGCGAGGGACAGCCAGATGAAGCCGAGCAGGTACGCTGCGGCCGAGGGGCCGATGGCGTAAAGCGCGAACCGGGTTTTCTTGAGCTCCGCGCCAATGACGTTGATCAGAATGGCCGGGAGCACGAGAACCGGCAGCAAGCCATTGAGCACCGGCAGGCTGCCGACGGTCTGATGCGACCACAGCGGATCAAAGACCAGCCCTTCGAGGATCACGACGCGGATGAGACCCATGGCGCCGAGCGCCAATGCGCCCCAGAGCAGGCGTGCCTGATTGGGCCACAGGCGCGCGATGCGAAAGGCGGCGATGCTCGCGGCGAGCAGGATGTTGGTGAAGATGCTGCCGATGACAAGCGTGGCTTCGACCGGATGGCCGAAGAACATCACTTGGATCAGCTTGTAGATCGTCACCGTCTGAAGCGCGACCGCGCCGAGCTCCAGGCCGGTGGCGTAATATTCGTCCTTCTGGTCGCGCAGGAACTGGCATGCGGCGCCGAACAGCAGCGCAGGTGCGCCGTAGCGAAGCAGCGCGGTCGATACGATGTCCCACCGATTGCCGCCCGATGGTCCCGCGATACCGCCAGCTTCGGCGAGCATCTGCGCCGCATCGGGCAACAGCAGGAGCGCGAACTGTGCCGTCAGCACATAGCTGAGATAGCGCAGCGCCGGCACATCAACGCGCGTGCGCAGCCAGGAGATGGCGAGGATCTCCACCGCGATAGCGAAGGACAGGTGTTCTTCGTGCAACAGGATCGCAAGACCGAGCGACAGGAGGCCCGTCGCGGCAATGGCGAAGATCGCTTGCAGATTGTGCCGCAATCCGATCTCGCGGCTGAGCACGAAAGGGCGCGCAGCAGCGGACGTCATGGCAATCGCGCCGGCGAACGCAATCGCGGCCCAGGTGGCGCTCGCGGTGAGCCAGATGTTGCCCTTCAGCGCCTCCGCGAGCGGCCAGTTGAGTTTGTCGTAGGCGAGTAGGAAATAGGAGATCGCGGCGACCGCGCTCAGTCCTGCCCATGACAGCGGCTGATGCGAGCGCGAGAGGAACAGCTGGCCGCTGGCGCAGAAGATCAGCGCGAAGGCGGAGAGAATGAGCGCGACATCGTTTGGTGTGCCGTTCCAGCCGCCCAGCATCATCAGGTTGACCGCCATCGCGATCCACGGCACCGCTAGATAGGTGCGGCCGTCGAACACGGCGAGGCCGATGGCGCCGAGCGAGAACAGGCCGAACATGCCCCACTCGAAGTAGCCGAAGTTGGCGGTGTAGGCGACGACGCCGGCGAGCACGATGGCGCCGGCGGGCGCGACGAACCGTGCCCAGGTTTCGGGCGCGGCGATGTTGACCACTTCGCCTTCCGGACGGCGCGGCGCGATCATGGCGGCGGTGATGCCGATGGCGAGCAGGAAGGTCGAAAGCCACGCCGCATCCTGCGACGCGCTCGAGCCCACCAGCCAAAGCGTAACCCAGGCGAAGGCGACAAGCGTCGCCGGTACCGACATCCACCACCAGTTCTTGCCGCGGGCAACGACGGAAAGGCCGATGAAGACGAGATAGAGATAGCCGAACAGCAGCGGTGCGTTTCGGCTCTCCTCCACCATCGCCGGTGTTGCGTAGCCACCGACAAGGCCGAGCAGGGCGATGGAGACGCCGTGGCGCAGGGAGAGCACCATCGCGACAGCGGTCGTTGCGGCCATGGCGCCGAAGCCGAGCCATGGCGGCACGAGGTGATAGAGCGTCGTGGCGGCGAAGAGCGAGCCATAGAGATCGGCGATGCCCGCGCCGGCGAGTGCCTGACCGATGCGTGCACCGTTGGCTATGCGCTCGCCGCGGGCGCGCACGAGACAGCTTGCGCCGAGCAATACGACGCCGAACAGCAGGCCCAGCGTGACGCGCACCGGCTCGGTGAGCAGGCCGGTGTCGATGGAGTATTTGACGAGGTAGAAGCCCGCGAGCGCGAGCGCGACGCCGCCGATCCAGACGAAGGCGCGGCTGCCGAATTGCTGCTCGATCTGCTTCGGCTTGATCTTGGGCGGCTGCGGTTCGGCCAGCGGACGCATCGGCGCGGGCGCTGCTTCCGGTGGTGGCGCAATCGGGATGTGATCGTGCTCGACGGCTGGTGGTGCGATCGGCGCCGTCGGTTGTTCAACTACCGCCACCTGCGCTTCAGGTTCGGCAGTCTTTGCTTCCGGTGCCGTCACGATCAGCGGCCGCTCTTCGAGGGCGGCGACGGCGCGTTTGAGGTTGGCGATCTCGCGTGCTTGCGCTTCGACCAGGCGGCGCAGTTCGGCAAAGCGGTTCGATGTGGTGAACCAGCGTCCGCCGATGACGACGAGCACAATCACAAAGAAAAGTGACTCGATGTCGTCCATAGCTGTCCCAGACGTTCGTCAAACGAACGCCTCCCTTCCCGACGCCACTATACACGGCGGGGATTGTGGACGCTTGATGGCGGGAAGCCGATTGTTGTGTGGCTGGAGCGGGCGAAGGGAATCGAACCCTCGTATGAAGCTTGGGAAGCTCAGTCTATCTGCGCACATTCAATAGATTAGCTGAAAAACTAGGCCATATCAGTCCCTTTCAGATCAATCGGTTACGAATGGCGCGCAAAACCCATTGCCGTCAAATATCGGCAGTGCGAGCTTTGTCGCTATCAGCCGAGCGGAGACGCCTTCCTTCAAATTGATGCGCTTGGTATGTCGGCATATGCCCCCACGGTTTCGCCCTCCTGCTTCTGACGCCGAAGACTTCGCAGCTGAAATTGAAGCGTTGTCAGGTAGTGGAACGCCGGCAGCTACATCCTTGATGACCGAGGCGGAACTCGATGCCTTGGCGTCGATGGATGACACGATGCCTCGTCCGGTCGGGGTGCGACCTCCCATGCCGAAGATCACGCCGGGAGGTGTGGAGCTTCTTCGCAGGGCAAAGCGGCGAGCCGGTCGGCGTGCCGAAGTGGCATACCGAAGGGCTGCCGTGGAAGCTAGTCGCATTGGCAAGCCGAGGAAAAGCCGGTCGGAAAAATCGAGGTCTTACTGGCGTTCGGACATGGCGCGAGATGAGAGAATAGTCGCTTTTATTAAGCATTTGTTGCGCACGGGCACACCCGTTCGCCTCACTGCACTGAGTCTCGATACAGTTAGGGCTGGAAATATCATTCACACAGAAGCGAAGCTCTCAGGGAGGAGGGCTATTCCGAAAATAGGTCTGCCTCACTGGGACCATGCTGCCGCCCATCTGAAGATGATTGCATGGGGTATCGCTTCTTGGGAGCTGGACGCTACGCCCTTTACGCTCAAGCTCTCTGTGAGCGTTATCGCGGCAGCTGATGCGGATCGCCGAGGGCACGGGCGTTATTTGCAAGATAGGATTTCGCGTCATCTGCGCCATGGGTTGGAGTTTACCCCTGCATATTGGTTTTCGATAGAAATGGGTGTTGGAGATGATCCGCACCTTCACGGAGCGATTGTTCGTCCTAGGGGTAAAGAGGATGCGATCCGTCGCGCGTTGCTAGGAGCGGGTGGCTCAACAGTTTCCCCGGCTCGCCAGCTAAAATTCAGCAAGAAATTGGGTGCTGTGGGTTGGATGAGCTATGCAACTAAATGGCTTTACCGGACCAGAGCCCATATGAAGGACGATAACACTTGCGGAGCGACGCATTCTCTGCGTGTTGCTGCGAATGAATGGTATCGAGCGGCTCGAGAGCGAGAACAAGTGATCTATCCGGTCTAGTCGGTGCCAACATCGGATATTGAAAATCGACGCGCAACGATAGGTTTGAGCGCGACACTGGGTGTTATTAGCACGAAGGTAGCCACTTTAAGCCATATACAACCGGAAAAAGCGCCGTAGCTAATCCCGGCGCCTGTTCTCGCTGAT
>DATAHD010000137.1:0-7860 GCA_036263395.1 Rhizomicrobium sp.
AGTAGCTGCGCTTGGCCATCACCTGATCGGTGAGGAGGACGCGCAGTTCTTCTTCGAGGCTGCGGCCGGCCTTCTCGGCGTTGTGTTTGTGAAAATCGACCACCCAGTCGGGCAGCTTGCGGATTTTGACGTCGGCCATGGGGCACCTGCTCTGGGGCTATCATAGGGAAATGAGTCGGTGGGGTCAAATCGTCAAAATGACCCCACTCTTCGCGAGGTGCACTTGGGCTTCGAGTGTGCCGTAGCCGTCGCGGCAACGCGCTCTGTGTCTGTCCGATGACGATACGCGCGCACATCCTGCGACCGGAAGCGGTCTTGTAGGGTTTGGCGAAGCGCGGCAAAGGCTCGTCTGTGGACGCGCGTACCCCTCAGACTGAATCCGAAGAGCGCCTAGGCGGGACGGCCCTGCCGACTCTCATGGCGATCATGTTCGTCAACATGGTCGGTTTCGGCATCGTGGTGCCGCTGTTGCCGTTCTATGCCCACTCGTTCGATGCGCCGGCATGGCAGATGTCGCTGGTGTTCTCGGCCTATGCGATGGGCGGCTTCTTCGGCGAGCCGTTCTGGGGCCGGGTGTCGGACAAGGTGGGGCGCAAGCCGATCCTGATCTCGACGGTGACGGGCAACTGCCTCTGCTATCTCGCGCTGGCGTTTGCGCCGAACATCTATGTCGCGTTTTTCGTGCGGTTGCTCGGCGGCATGGCGAGCGGCAATGGCGGCGTGATCCAGGGCTACCTCGCCGACGTCACGCCGAAGGAGCATCGCGCGGGCCGCATGTCGATGCTGGGCGGCGCGTTCAACTTTGGCTTCATCGTCGGGCCGGCGCTGGGCGGACTACTGGCGCATCCGGGCGCGGGGCAGACGGGATTTCGCATTCCGTTGCTGGTGGCGTCGGGGCTGGCGGGGCTGTGCGCCGTCGGCATCGCGATCTTCGTGAAGGAGAGCCGCAACCGGCATCACCATCACAGCCTCGAGGAAATACCGAGCCGCTGGGCGGTGGTGGGCAAGGCGCTGACGCATGCGGTGATCGGACGGCTGATGCTGGTGACTTTGCTGGCTGGCTGCGCGCTCAACGGTATCGAATTCGTGTTCGCACTGTGGAGTGCGGAGCGCTTCGCCTGGGGCACGCGCGAGATCGGGCTGGCGTTCGCCATCGTCGGCATCGTGTCGACGGCGTGCCAGTTCCTGGTCACCGGCTGGGCGACGCGGAAGTTCGGCGAGGTGAAGGTGCTGGCGGCCGGCATGGCGATGACCATGGTGGGCCTCGCGCTTCAGCCGTTCGCGCCGTTCCCGTGGATGGTGGTGGTGCTGATGTCGCTCGGCGCGATCGGGCAGTCGATCGCGTGGCCGAATGTGGGCGCGCTGATCTCGCACAATGTGAGCGAACATCAGCAGGGGCAGTATCTCGGGCTCAACAACGCCACCGGCGCGCTGGCACGGCTGATCGGGCCGCTGATCATCGGCGCGGCGTATTCGGCGATCAGCTTCGACTCGCCGTTCTATCTCGCCGGCTTGTTCATGCTGCCGACGATCTTCCTCGGCCTGATGGCGGGGCGCGCGATGCGGCGCACACCGCCGGTCAGCTAGGCCGCGCCGTCTAGCGCAGCGTGCGCCAGGCGAAGGCGTAAATCGCGATGCAGATCGCTTCCACCACCATGCCGGAGACGATCGCAGCGTCGAAACCGCCGATGATGAGGCTGAGCACGCGGCCGAAGATCGCGAACGACATGAGTGCGAGCGGCGCCAGCGCGTAGTCGCCGCGGCTTTTCCATACGGTGAGACCGACGAACAGCGCCTGCACGCCGAAGAAGGCGGCGAAGTCGGCGCGCGCCGCGCCGAGACCGGCCGCGTTGGTCGCCAGGAGACCGAAGCTCTCCAGCGCGCCGTTGGTCTGGAACCAGAACAGCACTGTCATGAACAGACAGAACAGACCGGCGAGCGTGACAAGCACGCGAGCGATGATTTTCATGATGATGCTCCCCCTCAGAGCGGGCGCGAGCGTAGTGCGGTGTGTGGTGCGGCGCTAGGCGTGCGCCGCGGCGGAAGCTTGTGTGAGGCGCGTCCTCCCCCTCGCTGCGCTCGACCCCTGCAGCTCGGTTCGCTCGTGGAGGGGTGAACTACCCTCTACCCACGAATGGCATTGCGGTGGCCATCACGGTGAGGAAGAGGACGTTGGCGTCGAGGGAGAGGTTGGCCATGTAGACGACGCTCTTGGCGACGTTGTCGACGTCCATGGTGGCTTCCGGTTTCAAGGTGCCGTCGGGTTGCGGGACGCCGGTCTTCATGAAGCTGGTCATCTCTGTTGCCGCGTTGCCGATGTCGATCTGACCGCAGGCGATGTTGTGCTTGCGGCCGTCGAGGGCGATGGATTTCGTCAGGCCTGTCATCGCGTGCTTGGTCGATGTGTAGGGCGCGGAGTTCGGGCGCGGTGTGTGAGCGCTGATCGAACCGTTGTTGATGATGCGGCCGCCCTTCGGCTCCTGCGCTTTCATCAGGCGGATCGCACCCTGGGCGCAGAGGAAGGCGCCGGTGAGGTTGGTGTCGACGACGCGCTTCCACATTTCGAACGTCAGGTCTTCGAGCGGGATCGGCGGTGCGCCGGTGCCGGCATTGTTGAAGAGGACGTCGAGGCGGCCAAACGTGGCTTTAATTTTCTCGAACAGTGCGGCGACGGCATCGGGATCGGCGATGTCGGCGGCGATGGGGAGCATGGGCGGCGTGCCAGCGGCCGCGAGCGCGGCGGTGGCTTCCAGTGCATCGCTGCGGCGGCCGGCAAGGGCGACCGTGTAGCCTTCTTTATTCAGAGCGAGCGCCACAGCACGGCCAATTCCGCTGCCAGCGCCGGTTACGAGTGCGACTTTCATTGAAAAAGTTCCCTTTATTGTGAGCACTCGAAAGCAGCCGAGGCAGCCTGGCAAGAGCGCATTTGGCGCGATTGTGATGTGACCTGCTGCACAGCCAGAACGCGAATCCCTATCCGGAAGTGTAAACTTCCTGTAATGTTTTCTACATTCGCATCTCGGGGGAGGATGACGTGACCACTTACATCGGCAATGAGTTCAACAACACGTTTCACGGCGGCGGAGATGACGACTATGCCGAAGGCTGGGACGGCAACGATGTCCTGTCGGGTGGCGGCGGCGTCGACTCTCTTCATGGCGGCAATCAGGATGATGTCCTGTCCGGCAACAACGGCGACGACTTCTTAACCGGCGGCAGCGGCAACGACACTGTCGATGGCGGCGCGGGTAACGATATCGTTGTCGGTGACGACGGTACCAACACGCTTCTGGGCGGTGACGGCAACGATAAGATCTTCAGCGGCTCGTCGCTGGGGTCGGGCTTGCACGACACGATCAATGGCGGTGCGGGCAACGACATCATCACCGATCAATATGACGCTGTCGGAACAATGACCGATGGCGGCGCTGGAATCGACCGCCTCTATCTCTACCGTCAGAACACGCTCACCACCGGCATGAACATCACGTTCAAGCCGGGCTCTTCAAATGTTGTGACGCTGCCCGACAACACGACGTTCAAGAACATCGAACTTCTCAACGTCATCGGCGGCAGCGGCAACGATACGATACACTTCATCAACCCGATCTACGACGCGACGGTTGGGGGCAACTCGTTCTCCGGCTCGGAAGGCATCGATACGCTGCACGTCGTGATGACGGCGGACACCAAGGGGATTTCCGCAGGCGTATCGCAAGGCACGTATTTCGCTAACCAGATGATCGGCGGCGTGTACCAGCAGATCGTCTATGCCTCCGGCTCAGACACCGAGAACTTCCAGGTCGAGGGTGGCACGGGCAACGACTACATCGGCGGCGCGGACTTCGACGACATTCTCACCGGCAATGACGGCAAGGACACGCTTATCGGGTTTCTCGGCGGCAATGTCCTGACGGGCGGGGCCGGCAACGACATCATCAGCAACAGCGGCCATCTTTCCAGGCTGCTCGGCGGCAACGGCGACGATGCGCTCACCGACAGCGGCATGGATTCGAAGATCGACGGCGGGGCGGGGCTGGACAGCCTTGTGATCGACCGCTCGATGGCGACCGAAAAAACAGTGCTGACGTTCACGCCGGGCGGAACGTACCACCTGCAGGACGGGACCGACTTCACCAATATCGAGCAACTGGATATCCGGACCGGTTCGGGCAACGACAGCGTATCCTTCATTAATCCGATTGTTTCGGGCGATTTTCTCAATCACTGGAGCGCGGGTGACGGTAACGACACGTTGACCGTCGATGTCAGCACCGAAACGCGCGTGGTCTCGGGCGGCGTGTCTGACGGCGCCTTCTATCTTTCGCGGGTCTCCGGAAGCGACATCAAGACGATCATCTATGCGTATGGCGTCGAGAACTACAAACTGATGCTCGGTTCCGGCAGCGACATCGTATCCGCCGGCGACGGCAAGGATCAGCTGACGGGTGGGCGCGGCGCGGACATCCTGAGCGGCCTTGGCGATGACGACGTGCTGAACGGCGGCATTGGCGACGACACGCTCAATGGCGGCGATGGCAAAGACACGCTGATCGGTGGCGATGGCAACGACATCCTGTGGGGCAATGCGGGCGGCGATACGATCGACAGCGGCATCGGCGTGGACGTGCTTAACTACGCAGGCGTGACGGATTCGAACGATGCGGGTTATGACCGGCTGATCAGTGTCGATTTCGCCAAGGACACGTTCGATCTGCTGTTCGCGGTGGAGGGGATCGACACAGCGACGACAGCGGCTTCGGTCAAGAAGTTCGCCAACGTGCTGGACGCGGCCCATCTGGGCATACACCACGCCGTGCTGGTGACGCTGACATCGACGTCGGAATTGTTCCTGGTGGTCGATGCGAACGGGACAGCGGGCTATCAGGCGGGCGAGGAGCTGGTCTTCAAGCTCGATACGCCGACGCACCTGGACCAGCTGAGCACGGCGAGTTTCACCTAGCGATTGCCGGATTGCTGCGTGCCAAACGCCCGCCTTGCATCGAGGCGGGCGGGCTGCGCATTGTCGGGGCGTGTGCGCAGCAGCGCAGACGAACCGACGATGCGAGACCGACCATGGCCAAGCGCGCCACGGCCAAACCGATCAAGGGCCGCAAGCTTCACGTCACGACCGGCGACGGCGCCGAGGTCGTGATGGGGCACAATTTCTGGCGCGGGGAGCACGCGACGTTCCGGCCGGAAGCGGCGGCGATGGAACAGCCGGATGCGCTGATCGCGCATGTGCTGAGCGGGATGATGCCGGCGGCGCCGTTCATTGATCGCGATACGAAGATCGTGGCGTTCGGCAGCTGCTTCGCGCGCTATGTTAGCGGCTATCTCAACAATCTTGGCTTCGATGTGACGACGGCGCGCGAGGGCAAGGCGTATGTCACCAGCCTGGGCGACGGCATCGTCAACAGCTATGCGGTGCTGCAGCAGTTCGAATGGGCGTGGGAAGGGCGCCAGCCGCCGGTCGCGCTTTGGCATGGCTTCAAGGCGGAGGAGTTCGGCTATCAGGAAGATGTGCGGCTGGCGACGCGGGCGCTGTTCGATGCGGCCGATGTCTTCATCATCACGCTGGGCCTGTCGGAGATCTGGTACGACGAGCCGACGGGCGAGGTGTTCTGGCGTGCGGTGCCGTTCGAGAAGTTCGATGCCACGCGGCACAAGTTTCGCGTCGCGAGTCCGGCGGAGAATTTCGCCAATCTGGAAAAGACCTGCGCGCTGATCCGCAAGCATCGGCCGGAGGCGTCTATTGTGCTGACGCTGTCGCCGATCCCGCTGCTCGCGACGTTCCGGCCGGTCAGTGCGTTTGCGGCGGATGCGGTGTCGAAGGCGAGCTTGCGCTTTGCCATCGATGAGTTGATGCGCAGCAGGGCGGACGATGCGAAGCTCTTTTACTATCCGTCTTACGAAGTGGTGCTGAACTGCTTCCGGCAGCCATTCGCGGGCGATCTGCGCCATCCGCACATGCATGTGCTCGATCTCAACATGAAGGCGTTCGAGCGGTTCTATTGCCGGACGGGTTTGAGCGATGCGGATATCGCGGCGGCCTATGCGGACGCGCTGGCCAAAGATCGCGCGTTGTGCGCCGATGGTGCAAAGGCGGATTGGCGCGACGAGCAGCGCGAATGGTTCGCGGCGCATCCGGTGGAAGCGGTGCGCCGCGATATGACTCAATCAAAAACGAAACCGACGAAGCGGTGATTTAGGCGGCGCGTTCGAACACCGCGGCGAGGCCCTGGCCGCCGCCGATGCACATCGTTTCCAGGCCGTAGCGTTCGCCACGGCGATCCATCTCGCGCACCAGGTTCGCGAGGATGCGGCCGCCGGTGGCACCGATCGGATGGCCGAGCGAGATGCCGGAGCCGTTGACGTTCAGCTTGTCACGGTCGTCCCAGCCCCAGCCCTTGAGCACGGCAAGAACCTGCGGTGCGAAGGCTTCGTTGAGTTCGACGACGCCGATGTCTTTCCAGCCGAGGCCGGTACGCTTGAAGAGACGCTCCACCGCCGGCACCGGGCCGATGCCCATGCGCGACGGCTCGCAGCCCGCGGCGGCCCAACCGGCGAGATACGCCATCGGCTGGAGGCCAAGCTCTTTCAGCTTGTCTTCGGCAACGACGAGGCACGCGGCGGCGGCATCGTTCTGCTGGCTCGCATTGCCGGCGGTGACCACGCCGCCTTTTTCGATCGGCTTGAGGGCCGCGAGCGAGGCGGGCGTTGCGTCTTCGCGGATGCCTTCGTCTTTGGCGAACATCACCGGCTCACCGCGTTTCTGCGGCACCGCGACCTTCACCAGTTCGTCGTCGAACTTGCCTTCCTTCCAGGCGCGGGTCGCGCGCTGATGGCTTTCGGCGGCGTAGGCATCGCACTCTTCGCGGCTAATCTGATAATCGCGTGCGAGGTTTTCGGCGGTTTCGATCATGCCGCTGATGACGCCGAAGCGCGAGATCGGCTGGCTCATCACGCGGCCGCGGATCAGGCGGTCGTGCATCGTTGAGGAGCCGGAGCGCGCGCCGCCGCGCATGTCTGTGGAATAGTATTCGACGTTGCTCATGCTTTCGACGCCACCGGCGACGACGACATCGGCGACGCCGGTCTGCACCATCATGGCGGCATCGATGATCGCCTGCAGACCGCTGCCGCAGCGGCGGTCGAGCTGATAGCCCGGCACCGTCACCGGGAAGTCGGCGGCGAGGAGCGACCAGCGCGCGATGCACGGCGCTTCGCCGTTGCCGTAGCCCTGTGCGAAGACGACGTCGTCGATCCGCTCCGGATCGAGTTTGGTGCGGGCGACGAGTTCTTTCAGCACGACAGCGCCGAGCTCACCGGCCGGGACGCTGCTGAGGCTGCCCATGAACTTGCCGACGGCGGTGCGGATGGGCGAAACGATGGCGGCGCGGCGCATGGGGAAACCTCTCAGATTGGCTGCGCGGGACATAGCAGACGGCGCGCGCCGCAACCAGTTGCGCGGAGCCGCAGTGGCCGGGGCGGCTTTAGTGCGCGGCGCCCAGCGCGATGGCGGTGTGCTTGCCCTCGACCACCGGGATGACCTGGAAGCCCATGACGTCCTGCCACTCGGCGATCCATTTCTGGAAGAGGATGACATCGTCGGCTTCCATCAGCTGGAAGCATTGGGATAGATCGGCGCTGACCCAGCTTTGCAGGAAGTTGAGCCCGTCCGGCATCTGGCGGCCCTTCTCACGGAGGCGTTCGTATACGGCCTTGCCGTTCTGATCCTTGAACGTCTCCACCACCATGAAAAGCATCCGGCACCGCTCTGGTTTGCGCATGGCGGGCATGAGCCGCCGCTCGCTCATGTGTATGGCGCTTTGCCTCGCGGCCTGCAACGCTGGGCGC
>DATAHD010000138.1:0-11887 GCA_036263395.1 Rhizomicrobium sp.
CGTGCGTTTCCGGCGTGGTGCGGGTGATGCGGCAGGCGATCTGCGGGACGGTGATCCGGTCCGTCAGAAAAGAGAAGGGCACCGGCGGGTCATCACCCAGCTGCTCTTCCAGCTCCGCCATCGGAATGGTCCGGCCATCCAGACGAGGCGGGGTGCCAGTCTTCAGGCGACCCATCGCGAAACCCAGGCCGTAAAGGGTGCGGGAAAGACCAATCGAAGGCGCATCTCCGACGCGGCCTGCGGGGATCTTGCGCTCGCCCATATGGATCAGGCCATTCAGGAACGTGCCCGTGGTCAAAACCACGGCAGACGCCGCGATCTCGGTGCCATCAGCCAGCACAACACCGGCAATCCGGCCATCGCGCACGATCAGGTCCTCCGCCGGTGCAGCGAGGATCGAGAGATTGGGGGTGTTCTCCAGCTCCATCCGCATGGCGTTGCGGTAGAGCTTGCGATCCGCCTGGGCGCGCGGTCCCTGGACGGCCGGGCCTTTCTTGCGGTTGAGGATCTTGAACTGAATACCCGCCTGATCGGCCACCCGGCCCATCACACCATCGAGGGCGTCGATCTCACGAACCAGATGCCCCTTGCCCACCCCACCGATGGCCGGGTTGCAGGACATCTCACCAATGGTCTCGATCTTATGGGTCAGAAGGAGCGTGGAGGCGCCAAACCGAGCGGAAGCCGCTGCGGCTTCACAGCCGGCGTGGCCACCCCCGATAACGATGACATCGTAACGCGCGCTCATTGCGCCGCTGCATACGCGCGCCCCTGATTATCCACAAGGCCGCCTGAGTGTTTCACGTGAAACATCGGCTCACTTGCCGATGCAGAAGTCCCGGAACACCACGTCGAGAAGGTCCTCGACATCCACCCGACCCGTGAGTTCCCCAATAGCCCGCAGAGCCAGCCTGAGATCCTCAGAAATCAGTTCCGGACTCCCGGCTGTTTCCGCGCGCTTCAGGTGCTCAGCCGCCGCCGACACCGCTCGCCGATGCCGTTCCCGGGTTAGAGCGACCCCATCCCGGGTTCCGATACGGTTCCGAACCAGTTCCGTCAGAGCCGAGACCGCTGGCGCCAAGCCGTCCCCGGTGGTGAGGGAAAGCCGATGCCCCTCGTGCGCCCCCGCCCACGGCAAGTCGGACTTGTTGAGAAGGGTAAGCGCTGCACCCTCTACCAGCTCCGGGTCGAGGCCGGCCGCCGGATCGGCCAGACTGCCATCCAGCACAAGCACCGTCAGATCACCCTGGGTCGAGCGGGTGCGGGCACGCCGCACGCCCTCTGCCTCGATGATTTCATCAGTCTCCCGGATACCCGCCGTATCGGCCACAATCACGGGATAGCCGCCAAGGTCGAGCCGTGCCTCAACAATGTCCCGGGTCGTCCCCGGAATCGGCGAGACAATCGCGACGTCACGGCGGGCGAGGGCGTTGATGAAGGAGCTCTTCCCTGCGTTGGGTGGGCCAATGACGGTGATATGGACGCCCTCGCGGAGAATCTCTCCACGCCGTCCGTCATCCATAAGCCTTTGTATTTCCTGATATAATTCCCGAATTGCCGCTTCAACTTCGGCCCACGCTTCGGCCGGGACTTCGTCTTCCGCGAAATCGATGGCCGCCTCCGCCCAGGCCAGCGCCTTGATCAACCGCCCCCGCCAGCCCTCGGCCATCTGATAGAGACCACCCTCATACTGGCGGAAGGCCTGACGCCGCTGCGCCTCGGTCTCGGCATCGACCAGATCGGCGATCGCCTCGGCGCGTGTCAGATCCAGTTTTCCGTTTTCGACCGCGCGGCGGGTGAACTCCCCCCGCTCCGCCATCCGCATTCTGGGGAGCCGTCCAAGGGTCGCCAGCACCCGCTCGACAATCGCGCGCCCACCGTGGAGCTGAAACTCCACGACATCTTCGCCGGTGAAACTGGCCGGTCCGGCGAACCAGAGCACCAGACCTTCGTCGATGGTTTCGCCTTCAAAATCGCGAAACGCGCGGAGAGCAGCCAGTCGCGGTTCCGGCGGCTGCGCACCGGTCACCGCTATAACTGCGTCCTTCGCCGACGCGCCGGAGACCCGCACCACCGCAATTCCGGCTCGTCCCGGGGCGGTCGCCGGTGCGAAAATCGTATCGTTCATGCGCGCCTCAGCGCGTTGTCTTGCCAGCCGTCTTTTTGCTCAAGGTCCGGCTCGCCGCATCCCAGAAGAAACGCTGAATTTGCTCGACGCCCTGACCGCTGAGCGCCACCCAGGTCTTCATCGCGGTTTCCGGATCGTCGAGCACCGACTTCATGCGCTTGCTCATCTCGTCGACGAACTTGTCGTTCAGCGGCGTGACATCCGGCAGGCCCATGAAACGCCGCGCCTCTTCCGGCGTCATGTCGATTTCGACGTTCACTTTCATCGCAACATCCTGATTTCGCGTGCTTGTGAGGCGCGGGGGGCGCGCGCTAGAAGCTACGGCCTTTTTGCGGCGTGCGCCAAGCGCGCCCTCTCAAACGGAACATGACATGACCCGTCTTCAGGACGCGACGAGCCCTTATCTGCTTCTGCACAAGGACAATCCGGTCAACTGGTACACGTGGGGGCCGGAAGCGTTCGCCGAAGCCGAGGCCACCGGCAAGCCGATCTTCCTCTCCATCGGCTACACCGGCTGCCACTGGTGCCACGTCATGAACGACGAGAGCTTCAGCAAGTCCGACGTCGCGCAGCTGATGAACGACAAGTTCGTGAACATCATCGTCGATCGCGAAGAGCGCCCGGATATCGACCAGGTCTATCAGGCCGCTGCGAACACGATGGGCCACAATGGCGGTTGGCCGCTCAACATCTTCCTGAACAGCAAGGGCCAGCCTTACTACGTCGGCAGCTATCTGCCGCCTGAGCCGCGCGACAACCTTCCGGCGTTCAAAGATGCGCTCGATATGAATGCGGGCCGCTATCACGAAGAAGCTTCGACGGTTGCTTCGAACGCGACTCAGGTCACCACCGCGCTCGATCAGACCTGGAACCGCGATATGCGCGGCAATCTCGGCAACGATTTTCTCGACAACGCCGCGGTGCGCATGGCGCAGCGCTTCGATCTCTTCTTCGGCGGCATGACCGGTCAGGTGAAGTTCGCCAATACGCTCGCGCTCGAGACGTTGTGGCGCGCCTATCTGCGCACCGGCATTCCGGCGTTCGCGCAGTTTGCCGGCGTTGCGCTCGACCACGTTTTGCTCGGCGGTCTGCGCGATCATGTCGGCGGTGGCTTCTACCGCTATTGCAATGACGAACGTTGGACCGTGCCGCATTACGAGAAGATGCTGGTCGATAACGCGTTGATCCTCGATTACGTGACCCTGCTCTGGCAGCACAATCGCAACACGCTGTGCCGCGATGCGATCAACGAAACGGTCGCGTGGATGCTGCGCGAAATGAAGGTCGGCGATGCATTTGCTTCGAGCCTCGCACCGGACTCAGAAGGCGAAGAGGGCAAGTACTATCTCTGGACCGAAGCGGAGATCGATGCCGCGCTTCAGGGCACCTTCGTGCAGCGCTTCAAGACGCTCTACAACATCCGCCGCGAAGGCAATCTGTCGAACGGCAAGAACATCCTGCACCGCGTCGGCTCGCCGGTGACCGGCCAACTGTCAGATGCCGACCAGGCGATGATCACGAAGCAGCATGAAGCGCTGCTCAAAATCCGTCAGAAGCGCGTGGCACCGATGCGCGACGACAAGGTGCTGTGCGACGCCAACGCCTACGCGATCTATGCCCTGGCCAATGCCGGCATGGCGATGAACAACCAGGAATGGATTGCGATCGCCGTGAAGGCGTTCGACTTCATCGTGAAGACGCTCGGCGACGGCGACCGGCTCTATCACAGCTGGCGCGACGGCAAGCGTATGTCTCTCGGCTTTGCCGATGACTACGCCAGCATGGCCCGTGCTGCGCTGTTGCTGAACGAAATCACCGGCGACAAGCGCTACATCGACTATGCCAAGCGCTGGACCACCACGATGAACCAGCACTACTGGAACGAGGCGATGGGCGGCTACTGCTTCACCGCCGACGATGCGGAGCCGCTGATCGTCCGTACCCGGATGATCTTCGACCAACCGGCGCCGTCTGCCAATGCGACGATGATGGTCGTGCTCGGCCGCCTGCATCTCATCACCGGCGAGCAGCAGTATTTCGAGCGCGCCCAGATGATCGCACACGTCTTCGCCAACGAGGCGACACGCGTGTGGCAGTCGATGCCGGCCTATTTCAACGCCCTAGAGCAGATGAGCATGGCGCTCCAGATCGTGGTGATCGGGCCGCCCGGTACGCGCACCCGCGAGATGGTGCAGGCCGCCTTCGGCCGCAGCTTCCCGAACCGTCTCGTCACCGTGGTGGCGCCGGACGAGCCCCTGCCGCCGAACCATCCGGCATTCGGCAAGACAATGCAGAACGGCGTGCCGACGGCGTACATCTGTCAGCGCAACAGCTGCTCGCCGCCGGTCGTGACTCCGGTGCAGCTTAGCCAGATCCTGCAGCTGCCGCAGCAGCAGCGTGGTCAGGCACAGGCGCCGCAGGCTGCCAACGCATAGGGCCAGAGCCCGCTCATGATGAACCTGTCCGTTTCGGCTGACGCGCCGGATCGGACAGGCCGTGGCCGTTGAAGCTTCTCGAGAAGAGGAGCGCCGCCATGCTTGTCCGCCGTCTCGCCATCGCGCTTGCCATCCTGCCGTTGCTGCTTGGGACGGCGTCTGCCACCGATGCGCCACATGTGCGCATCGCCAGCGGTGAACTCGCCGGCAGCAGCACCGGCACTATCGATATCTACAAAGGCATTCCCTACGCCGCCCCGCCAACGGGCGATCTGCGCTGGATGCCGCCCGTACCGCCAAAAAGCTGGAACGGCGCGCGCGACGCCACCGGCTTCGGCCCAATCTGCCCGCAGCCACAACGGCCGGACCGTGCCGCGGCGGCTGGCGGCGATCTTCCGCAAAGCGAGGACTGTCTCAGCCTGAACGTCTGGGCGCCGAAAGCCGCGAAGAACGCGCCGGTGATGGTGTGGATTCACGGCGGTGCGCATCGCTTCGGCTCCGGCGCCTCGCCAATCTATGACGGCGCCGCGTTTGCGCGCGACGGCATCGTGCTGGTCACGATCAACTATCGCCTCGGCCTGCTGGGGTACTTCGCGCATCCGGCACTGACCAAGGCTGCAGCACCCGATGCGCCGCTTGGCAATTACGGCGCGATGGATCAGATGGCGGCGCTCAAATGGGTGCAGCAGAACATCGCCGCGTTCGGCGGCGATCCGAAGAACGTGACTGTGTTCGGCGAATCCGCCGGTGGCGCGAGCATTCTCTATCTCCTCGCAACGCCGTCCGCGAAAGGGCTGTTCGCGAAAGCCATCGTCGAATCCGGCGGCGGCTGGGATCGCTCGAACACGCTCGCCGCGAAAGAAGCTGATGGCGTTGCGTTTGCGACGCGCGCGGGGCTCACCAATGCAACGGTCGAACAGCTGCGCGCCATTCCAGTCGACAAGACGTTCGACACGCCGGTGGCGCTCGGATTCGGTCCGTTTGTCGATGGTCGTCTGGTGACGGAAACGCCGACGCGCGCCTTCGCCGATGGCCATGCGATCGACGTGCCGCTCATGATCGGTTCGAACAGTTTCGAAGCTTCGCTGATGCAGTCGTTCGCGATTCCGACGGCAAGCTTCCTCGGCCGCGTCACACCGGACGACCGCGCGGTCTATGCGGACGATGCAAAGGATGACGAGACGCTGGCGCACGCCGTCTTCACCGACGGCGTGATGGGCGCACCGGCGCATTGGGTCGCCGCGAAAGGCGCCGGCGGCGCACCGACTTATCTCTATCATTTCTCATACGTGCCGACCTTGCGCCGCGGGCGGGTCGAAGGCGCGAGTCACGGCTCAGAGATTCCATTTGTCTTCGAAACTGTCGATGCCATCGCCGCCCGCTTCGGCATCAAACCAAGCGACGACGACAGAGCGGCAGAAACGCTGATGCACAGCTGTTGGGTGTCGTTCGCGAAAATCGGCGCCCCACATTGCGGGGGCTGGACTGCCTATTCCTCCTCAAGCGATACGCTGATGGAGTTCGACACGAAGAGCGGTCCGGTGAGCGGCTTCCGCAAACCGCAATACGACGCGCTCGAAAACAAGCTGCTGCCGAATGTTCTGCGCTGAATCGCGTACCCGATACCCACCTCTAAGTGCACCCGTGACGCGGCGCGCGAAAGCGGTCAAAAATGGCCGCTGGATTTGCGCGGAGCGCCACGATGAAAGCGATACGGATTTCGAAGACCGGTGGGCCGGAGGTTCTGGAGTGGGTCGACGTCGACCTGCCGCCCCCGGCGCCCGGTCAGGTGCGGGTGAAGCACACCGTGGTCGGTGTGAACTTCATCGACACCTACCACCGCAGCGGCCTCTACAAGCTGCCGCTCCCCACCGGTCTTGGCAGCGAAGCGGCCGGCGTCGTCGATGCGCTCGGTGATGGCGTCACGACGCTGAAATTCGGCGATCGCGTGGCTTATGCCGGTACGATGGGCGCCTATGCCGAAGCGAACAACGTCCCGGCCGACAAGCTGGTGAAAATCCCTGCCGGCGTCAGCGACGAGATGGCGGCCGCATCCCTGCTGAAAGGGATGACGGCGCAATACCTCCTCAAGCGCACCTTCCCGGTGAAAGCTGGTCAGACGATCCTGTTGCATGCAGCCGCCGGCGGCGTCGGCCTGATCGCAGGCCAGTGGGCCAAACATCTCGGCGTGACGGTGATCGGCACCGTGGGCTCGGACGACAAGGCTCAGCTCGCGAAAGACAACGGCTGCACCCACGTCCTCAACACCCGCAGCGAAGACTGGGTGAAGCGCGTGCGCGAGATCACCAAGGGTGAGGGCGTGCCGGTGGTTTATGACTCAACCGGCAAAGACACGTTTGCGGGTTCGCTCGACTGCCTCGCCGTGCGCGGCATGATGGTGAGCTACGGCAATTCGTCCGGCGCCGTGCCGCCATTCGAGCCTGGCATCCTGTCCGCCAAAGGCTCCCTCTATCTGACGCGCCCAACGCTCGCGAGCTACACGCGCACCAAGGAAGAGTTGCAGGAAACCGCCGACGATCTGTTCGGCGTGATTGCATCCGGGGCGGTGAAGATCGCGGTGCATCAGCGCTTCAAACTGTCGGAGGCCCGCGCCGCGCATGAAGCGCTGCACTCGCGGACCACAACCGGCGCGACAGTGCTGATCCCCTAGCTGCCACCGCCTTCGTCCGGCACGACCTCGGCGATACGCTCTTGCTGCGAGAGCGTACCGGCCGTGTCGAAATACTCGTCGCAGGCGATGACTTTGCCGTCCTTGAACTGCCAGCGGTTCACCAAGCGCAGCAGCACGCGCTTGCCCGAGCGGCGCACCAGCACGGTCAGCTCGTTGGTCGACCAGACGATATCGCCCTCGCCGACCATCTCGCGCGACTCATAGCGCTCCATCGTGAAGTAGGTGGCGAGCATCGCCCACACCTCGGACATCCCGAGATGGCCGCGCCGCGGACCGCCGAAGCGGTAATGTCCCGGCAAGGTGTGGACCATCCACACGACATTCTCGTCGAACGACGAGACGACGCGTTCCAGGTCGCCCTCGCTGTAGGCACGCAGTATGCGGGCCAGGACCTTCTTGTTCGCTTCGACCGATCCGGTCGCCATGGGGCTCTTACTCCGCTGCAGCTCTCTGGTCGCTGCGCATGTAGATCGACCGCTTGGGACGAGCCATCACGCGCTGAACCATCGGCACGAAAGCGTCCAGCGGCATCGTGTCGTAGTTGGGATCGAAGGCGTTCTGATCGTGACGCGCACAGAACATCGCCGTGCGCTCGAAATTCGGATGACCGCGAAACTCGTCGCGCATGTTCCGGTCGAGACCGAGATAATGGAAGAAGTAGTAGCCCTGGAAGATTCCGTGATGCTGCAGCATCCACCAGTTCTCTTCCGAAACGAACGGCTTGAGGATCGTCGCCGCCAACTCCGCATGATTGGACGAGGCGAGGATGTCGCCCATGTCGTGCAGCAGCGCGCAGACGACATACTCCTCGTCCATACCATCGCGATGCGCCAGCGACGCGGACTGCAGCGAATGCTCCAGACGGTCGACGGCGAATCCGCCGCAGTCGCCTTCAAGCATTTTCAGGTGCGCGATCACACGATTCGGCAAGTCGCGGTTGAAACCTTGTGACGCGGCTGCAATCTTCATCCAGTCGTCGCGGGTGCCTTCCGCCATAGCCTTGAATTGCGCACGGTCGGTGTCGGTCATGGCCGTTGTCCTGGCGATTGCTCCGGCGACACTCTCCCCCCGAGGGGGATAGGGGTCAATATATTACAGACGTTCTAATCTCACCGCGCCGTTGTTAAGGCTTGGTGACCAAAAGGGGCGAAAGCTGCATGAAGAAGGATAATCCGCTCGAGCGCGGCTTCGAGACACTGCTGTTCGCCAGCCGCTGGTTGATGGTGCCGTTCTACTTCGGCCTCGTCATATCTCTGGTTGTCCTGATGGCGAGCTTCGTCCACGAGATCCTCACCGTGGTGCCGCATCTGCTGACGGTCACCGAGACGGAGACGATCATCTGGATCCTGACCCTGATCGATCTGTCGCTCGCCGCTAACCTGCTGATTATGGTGATCTTCTCGGGCTACGAGAATTTCGTCTCGAAGATGGGTGTCGATGAGCATCCGGACAAACCGGCGTGGATGGGCACCGTCGATTTCTCGGGAATGAAACTCAAGCTGGTAGCATCGATCGTCGCTATCTCAGCTATCCATCTCCTCAAAGCTTTCATGGAAATCGAGACCGTCAACAAGGTCGATCTCCAGTGGCTGGTGATCATCCACCTCGTGTTCGTCGTGTCGGGCGTGCTGCTCGCCATTATGGACAAGATCAGCGAGCACCCCGCGGCCGAGAAGCACTAAGTCCGTAGCTCAAGAAAACGTGCAGCGTTGATACGTCCGCTTCCAGGCAGGAATAGTGATTCCCGCCTTGGTGCGCTGAACCTCGACCGTCACCTTGTCCCCGCGCGAGCCGTTGGGCGGGATCAGCTCGACCAGCGTGAACGACCATCCACCGGCTGATGGCTTCACGCCATCGACGATCCAGCGACCCATGCCGTCGGTATCGCGCGCGAAGCCAGCCGGCTTCTTCGCCTCCAGCCGTTCCGTGAGGTCCGGACTGTCGATGCGTAGCAACGATGCATATGCGGGATGGCGCAGATCAAAGGCGAGCCCTTGCCAGAGCTTCGCCTTGCATCCACCTGGCACACGACTATCCGCGAAGTAGACTCCGTAGAACGGTGCATCGCCGGCCGGGATGAGCCCGGTCGCGAGGTAGTTCATATCGCTCTTGTTGAGCGCGAGGTTGGTTCGCGGTTCTGCGGCCATGCAACGTGTGAACGGCCGGTCGTAGAACGTCGCCTTGTCCTTGCCGGTGAATTTGACGTCCCAGGCCGGACTGCGATCGGCAAGCTTCAGAAAGATCGTGCCGCCGTCTTTCGTCGCCGATGTGATCGTATCGCCACCCGAGCCTTCCGCCTGATCCTCGAAATAGATTTCGCCACCGGTCAGCTTGAACTCGATGGTGATCTCGACGCCGTACTGAAAATTGCCATCCGTCCCGCAGGCATCGGATTTGGGGTTGTCATTCGAACGCCAGACACCTTCGAGCTTTGCCCGGTCACCGGCATCCAGAGGTGCAGCGGAGGCAGGAACAGCAAATGCGGTCAGAAGCAGACCCGCAGCAAAAGCAGCACGCATCGAACGACTCCACCGATTTTCAGCGAATGTCGATGCTCGCAATCAATTCGTCCAGCACGGCGATCACAGCATCAGCATGAGTCAGCATCGCCAGATGATTCAGCGCCAAGGTTCGTACTGGCCATCCGTCAGCCGTCGCCGTGGCCACCTCCTCCGCATAGCCACCGCTAAGCTGCAGATAGCCACAATGCAATGGCTCCATTGCACGACTGATCGGTGCGATTTCGTTGAAGTAGGCAATCGGCAATGCCGCGCATTCAGCTTCGAACGATTCCGCGAGTGCGGGATCGCCAAGCATCTTCGCGATTGCGCCTCTGGGCCACCATGATGGCCAAGGCGGCAACCGACCATCCACCGCGAGACCGTTGAGCCGCTGCTTGAGCGCATCAGGAGCGGTGTCAAACCAACTGCGGCCCGGGTATGGAAGAAGCGCGTCGACGAAGATCGCGCCGACATTTCCGCCTAATCGCTCCGCAACCAGAGGCACGAGTGCACCGGCGCCGCTATGAGCTATGAGGACGATTGGCATGCCTGAGGATGTGGTCTGAACCGCCAGCCCTGTCAGCGCCGGATAGTACGGTCCCGCACTGCGCATCGCTGCGGTGAGATCAGGTGCGACAACCCGATGCCCGCGTTCTTCAAGCGTGGGCCCGATACGCCGCCATGTCGTGGGGCCGACGAGTGGGCTGTGGAGCAATAGAAGCTGCACAGCCCATCACCGTCAGGTGTTCATGCTGTCGAAGAAGTCCGAATTGGTTTTCGACGTGCGCAGCTTGTCGAGCAGGAACTCGATCGCATCGGTGGTGCCCATCGGCGCCAGGATGCGGCGCAGCACATGCGTCTTGGCAAGCTCGCCCTTGTTGAGCAGCAGCTCGTCCTTGCGGGTGCCGGACTTGAGGATGTCGATCGCCGGATAGACGCGCTTGTCCGCCACCTTGCGGTCGAGAACGATTTCGCTGTTACCCGTGCCCTTGAACTCTTCGAAGATGACTTCGTCCATACGGCTGCCGGTATCGATCAGCGGGGTGGAGATGATGGTGAGCGAGCCGCCCTCTTCGATGTTACGCGCCGCACCGAAGAAGCGCTTCGGACGCTGCAACGCGTTGGCATCGACACCGCCGGTCAGCACCTTGCCCGAGGACGGAACGACGGTGTTGTAGGCGCGGCCGAGGCGCGTGATGTTGTCGAGCAGGATCACGACGTCGCGCTTGTGCTCGACGAGGCGCTTGGCCTTTTCGATCACCATTTCCGCGACCTGCACGTGACGCGTTGCCGGTTCGTCGAAGGTCGAAGCGATAACCTCGCCCTTCACCGTACGCTGCATGTCGGTCACTTCTTCCGGACGCTCATCGATCAGAAGCACGATCAGATAAACTTCCGGGTGATTGGCCGCGATCGCCTTGGCGATATTCTGCATCATGATCGTCTTGCCGACGCGCGGCGGCGCCACGATCAAGCAGCGCTGGCCCATGCCGAGCGGCGAGACGATATCAATGACGCGGCCGGTGCGATCCTTCACCGTTGGATCGGGCAGCTCCATCGTGAAGCGGCGTTCCGGATAAAGCGGCGTCAGGTTGTCGAACGCGACCTTGTGCTTGATGTGCTCCGGATCTTCGAAATTGATCGTGTTGACTTTTAGCAGCGCGAAATAGCGCTCGCCGTCTTTCGGGCTGCGGATCGGACCTTCGACGGTGTCGCCGGTGCGAAGACCGAAGCGGCGGATTTGCGACGGCGAAACGTAGATGTCGTCCGGCCCTGCCAGGTAATTCGATTCCGGCGAACGGAGGAAGCCGAAACCGTCCGGCAATGTTTCCACCACACCACCGCCGATGATCTCGACGCTGCGATCCGCCAGCTCCTTCAAGATCGCGAACATCATGTCCTGCTTGCGCATGGACGATGCGTTTTCGATCTCGAGGTCCTCCGCGAAAGCGAGGAGGTCGGTGGGGGATTTGGTTTTGAGATCCTGCAGCTTCATTTCCTGCAGGCCATCTTGAAGGGTCATAGGGACTTTACACCTGATACTTTTGACTAAGGGAGATGGGCACCGTCCCGCCGGAGGAATCTGACCCAGCGGTTTGAAAGGGAGATCGGTTGGATACCGCGCCGGAGT